>JAFURC010000044.1 GCA_017472015.1 Bacilli bacterium | reverse complement strand
CACAGGTTTATATGCTGATTTAATCCAAAGAGTTACAGGAAGTCTGCAACTCCTCCTACCGTGCTTTGTAGTACACACTCCTTCAAGGATTGTATTATATATATAAAGTAGATTTTGTTCAAGTTTTCATTACTATGTGTGCCTTGAACAAAGTGAAAGGAATGTGAGTTTATATGAAAATATTATCAGTGAATGCTGGATCATCATCACTTAAATTTCAAATGTATGAAATGCCAGCCGAAGAAGTATTAATTAGTGGCGTTTTTGAACGCATTGGTATGGAAGGAAGTTTCTATACTATTAAATTAAATGGAGAAAAAATTGAAAAGAAAGAAGAATTAAAAGATCATAAAAGAGCATTTGAACTTTTAGTAGAAGAGTTAATGAACAATAATATTGTTGATACACTTGACGATATATCAGGAATTGGTCATCGTATAGTTCAAGGTGGATCATACTTTGATCGTAGTGTTATAGCAAGTGAAGAAGTAATTCAAAAAATAGATGAATTATCAAGTTTAGCACCTCTTCATAATCCTGCTGCAATTGTTGGAATTCGTGCTGCTCAAGCTGTTGTTCCAAATGCAGTTCAAACAGTTGTATTCGATACAGCTTTCCATCAAACAATGCCTGAAGAAGCATACTTATATGCGCTTCCTTATGAATGGGCAACTGATCATATGATAAGAAGATATGGAGCTCATGGAACAAGTCATAAGTATATTAGTTTAAAAATGAATGAAATCTTAGATAGAAATGATACTAAATTAATTACATGTCATATTGGAAATGGAGCAAGTATTAGTGCTGTTAAAAATGGAAAATGTATTAATACATCAATGGGATTAACTCCAAATGCAGGTCTTATTATGGGAACTCGTTGTGGAGATATTGATGCAACAATTGTTCCATATATGATGGAAAAACTAAACCTAAACTCTAAAGAAATGGATACTGTTTTAAATAAACAAAGTGGACTTCTTGGAATAAGTGGTGTTAGTAGTGATTCAAGAGATATTGAAGCAGGAATTAAAGAAGGAAACAAACGTTGTGAACTTGCTCAAAGAATGTATGTTAGAAGAATTGTTGACTACATTGCTAAATACTATGTAGAACTAGGTGGATGTGATGCTATCGTGTTTACAGCAGGAGTTGGAGAAAACAGTGTTCCAGTTCGTCGTCAAGTAGTTGAAGCCTTAGAAGTACTTGGTGTTAAACTTGATGAAGAAAAAAATAATATTCGTGGATCAATTCAAAAAATTTCAACAAGTGAATCAAGTATCAAAGTATATGTTATACCAACAGATGAAGAATTAATGATTGCCCGTGATACTTTAGAATTAATAAATAGTTAGGATGATTATATGTATAGTGATATTTATAAATTAATAGAGGAATTTGATAAAATTGTTTTAGCAAGACATGTTGGAGTAGACCCAGATGCTATGGCAAGTGTAATGGCTTTAAAAGATAGTATTAAATTAACTTTTAATAATAAACAAGTTTATGCTGTCGGAAGTGGAAGTAATCGTTTTTCATACTTTGGTAAACTAGATAAATTAGATAATATGAATGATAGTTTACTAATAGTTTTAGATACTCCAGATATCAGAAGAATTGATGGTGTTAATTTAGAAGACTTTAAAAAAATAATTAAAATTGATCATCATCCATTTGTTGAGAAATTTGCTGACATTGAACATATTGATGATACTGCAAGTAGTGCTTCTGAATTAGTTTTAGAATTAATTAACACAACTCCTTTATTAATGGATAAAAATATTGCTTCCAAAATTTATCTTGGAATAGTAAGTGATACTAATCGTTTCATGTTCAATAATTCAACAAGTAAAACCTTTTTAAGTGTTGCCAAAATGATTGAAGAGTATCATTTAGAAATCGATAAACTTTATGAACCACTTTATTTAAGACCTTTTAATGAAGTGAAATTAGAAGGCTACATTGGTCTTAATTTAGAAATAACTAATTCTGGTGTTGCTTACATTAAATTAACCGATGAAATTTTAAATAAATATAAAGTCGATGCTGCTTCCCCTGGGAATATGATTAATAACTTTAATTATATAAATGAAGTACTTGTGTGGGCATTCTTTACAGAAGATGTTAAAAATGAAAATATTCGAGTATCAGTAAGATCAAGAGGACCTGTTATTAATACTGCTCTTTCTAAATACAATGGTGGAGGACATAAATACGCCAGTGGGGCCCGTATTAAAACAATGGAAGAAGCTAGTCAAATTATAAATGATTTAGATAGTTTATGTAAAATATATATTGAAGAAGGACGTGATAATTTTGAAAATTAGTAGTGCCAAACTCGATGTTATTGCAGTTCGTAGAAGTCAATATCCAAATGATAATAAACCAGAGTTTTTATTAGTTGGTCGTAGTAATGTTGGAAAAAGTAGTTTTATAAATACACTTTTAAATCAAAAAAACTTAGCAAGAACTTCATCTCGTCCAGGAAAAACGCAAACTTTAAATTTCTATCTTGTAAATGATTTATTCTATTTAATCGATGTACCAGGATATGGATATGCATCAGTTAACCATGAACAACAAAAGAAAATGGGATTAATGATTGAAGAGTATTTAGAAAAAAGAGATGAGATGAAAAGGGTATTTATGTTAGTTGATTTTCGAATTAAACCAACCGAAAACGATATCTTGATGTATCAGTTTTTAAAATATTACAATATCCCTGTTACTCTTGTCTTAACAAAAGTTGATAAAGTATCAACATCAAAGAAAGAAAAACATTTAAAAGTTATTAAAGATACTATTAATTTAGCTGTTGGTGATGACTTAGTTTTATTCTCAAGTGTTAGTAAAACTGGTAAATCTGAAATTTTCAAAATCTTAGAAAATTATATAATTGAAACAATCTAATTGACAAAACCTTTAATTTATCATAAAATTATATTAACAATAGGAGGAATATAATGGGAATGGATAAATTTAAAGGTTTTTTTAATAGTGAAAATACCGTTGAAAATAAAGATAATAATATAAAAAATAATGAAAATGAATACTATGAAGCAGGTGACTTGGCTTTTTCAGACAAATCAGGTGCTAGCAAAATGGTTTTATTCGAGCCACGTGCTTATTCAGAAAGTCAACAAATAGCTGATTATCTAAAAAAAAGAAATGCGGTTGTTGTTAATTTAAAAAGAGTAACTCCAGATCAAGCAAAAAGAATAGTAGACTTTTTAAGTGGAACTTTATATGCTATAAATGGAGGATTACAAAAACTTGGAACAGGTATTTTCTTGTGTACTCCAAATAATATAAATGTTGAAGGAAGTATCACAGAAGAAGCTAAAGAAAAAAATGTTAAAAAAGATATTAAAGAAGATGAAGAAGTAGATTGGTAATAAATATAATTTTTAAATAAAAAGTTAACTCTAAGTCAACTATGGAGATCGCCAATTTATAACTAAAATAATTATATTATTAAATAAAATTCAGTACATAAAAGGTAGTAGATTACGTTGTTAATTTATTATTCTTTTATGTACTTTTATTTTCTAAAAAAATGATTTGCATAAAATATAGATTTATAATATATAAATGTTAATATAGAAAGTCATCAATAATAATACTAATAATTTTTTTTGAAAAGTTATTGTATAAAATCTTTATTGATGTTATAATCAATCTATAATAATAGAGAGGTGCATATGAAGAAAAATAAAAAAATCTATGTTTTGATACCATTATTTGTTATGTTATTTGTTGTAGTTTTAGTTAAGGCTTTAAATATTTCGTATTCAGCAAGTGATGCATATTATTATGTAAGAAGGAATATGTTATCACATCATTATATAGCTAATAATCAGTCTAATACAGCTAGTGGAACAATTTTGGTTAAAACAGGAAATCGTAAATCAGCAAGTGATGGTTATGCAACAGTTGTTTATTGTGCTGAACAAGGAGTTAATAATTCCAGTAGTTCGCATACTAAAAGAGGTCTTGGGGAAATTAGTGATTCATTAGTTAGTAGTAGTGCTAAAACTAAGTTGAATGCTATAATGCCGTATTCTTATCCATATGTAACTTTAAGTGAATTAAAAAATTATTTAAAAGATAGTAAAATTGGTATTGGAGCTAGTACTTATAGTAGTTATAATTTTGATAACTTAGATGCTCAAGAGAGTATGACTGCTGTTCAAGCGGCTATTTGGAATGCAATGCAAAATACCAATAAATTTGTTTATGGAAAAACAGTTTCATCAATTTCATCAAAACAAAGTTCATTTAAAGCCTTTGGACGTATAAATTGGCAAAGTTGTGGTGGTTATAATACTGGAAGTGGTAATCATGCAACTATTTTAACTACTGAAGAAAGAGAATGGTATAATACCGGTGCTTGTAATTCAACAAGTAATTTCTATACATATGTTTATAATGTTAAAAATGATGGTTTTTCAGATGAAAGAATTAATGCCCTTATTAATTGGTATGCAAGTTTATCATCTAAGATAACTTCTGAAGTAGCAGTTAATAATTATTCAATTAAGTCTTATAAATATACAGAAGAAAATGGTACTTTAACTTTAGATGTTGTTATAAATTCTTTAGGTAAGGATTATGCAATTACTTTTTATGATGAATCTGGTAATATTGTATTAGATACTCAAAATGTTGTTTCAAATGAAGCAGGTGATAGTTTTACAATTAAAAATTTACCATTTAAAACATCTATAGTAAATGCTGTAATATCAACAACTACAAGTGCTAAAAATGTTTATTATTATCAAGGATCTGGTCAAGATTGGATAGGTGTTGATACTAGTGCTGTTCCACATACGACAAATCTTTCAATTCTAAATGATGGTAAAGGGCAAATTATTTTATATAAAGTAAGCGAAAGTGATATCAATGTTTCTGTAGATTATGATTTAGAGCTTGATGAAAGTAAATGTGGTAATGAAGGATGTTTAAGTGGTGCTTATTTTATTCTTTATGCTAGTGATAAAAAAACCGTTATATCCGAATTTGTTACCGGAAAAAGTAGTATGACTATTGGTAGTTTACCAGATGGAATATATTATTTATATGAACAAGATTCCCCACATGGTTATATGAAATATAATTATATTGGTGATTATGTTGATAAAGATGGTTATATTAAAATTGAAATAGAAAATGGTAATACAGCATCTATTGTTGTTAATAATGATTTGGTAAAAGTTTGTTTTTCTAAAATCGATAGTGATACGAAGAAAAATCTTGATGGTGGTAAATTTAGAGTTGAAGATGCTGAAGGAAGTACTTATGAAATATTTGAGTCATCTAGCCAACAAAATAAATATTGTATGGAAGGTCAACTTGATTCAGGATATTATTATTTAGTTGAAGAAACAGCTCCAGCTAATTATATTAAAACCGATAAAATATTTAAATTTGCTGTTGGTAAGTTTGATCCTGAAGATATAGTTGTTGAACTTGAAGAAAGTGAAACAGTTGTTTTAGTTGAAACTGTTAACAATCTTGTAACAATTGAAAATGATCCCGGAGTAGTTATTTCTAAATCAGATTTATCAACTGGTGCTTGCTTAGCAGGAGCAGAATTGGTTGTTAAAGATAGTCAAGGAAAAGTAGTTGATAAATGGACATCATCTTGTGAAGATGGAAAAGAAAACCATATGTTAGCTTTAGAACCAGGTACTTATACTTTACGTGAAGATCAAACTCCAATTGGTTATGCAACTGCTGAAGAAATCACATTTACAATCGATAAAAATGGAAAAACAAGTACTTCTCTTGATATGAAAGATGATCCAATTGAAGCATGTTTTATGAAAGTAACTGAAGGACTTGAAGAAGGTTTAATGGGTGCTGAATTTGAAATATACAAATCAGACGGCACTTTATACGATACATTTACATCAGATATCGTGGAAACTTGTTTCTTATATATGCCAGTTGGTGAATATACTTTAAAAGAAACTAAAGCCCCAGAAGGTTATAAAATAAGTGAAGAAGAAATTAAAATAACTGTTAAAGATACAGGTGAACGTCAGTTATTTGAAATTGAAAATGAACTAGATGTACCAAAAACTTCAATGGATTATTCAAGAGTTATAATTATAATTGCTTCTATATTTATGGTATTTGGTTTTGGTTTAGTGAGTTACTATGTTGTCAAAAAACATTAAAATAAAAAGAGAGACCATACTTCTTGTATCTGGGTCTCTCTTGCTGATTATAGCATTTATCTTATTTCATTATAATAAAATTTTAGAAATAAAAGATGAAATTTATAATAAAATCCAAAATGAAATTTATAAAGAAAACACATCAATAAATAATAATATTTCGGTTAATATAGATGTTGATTATGTCGAGACAAATAACCAAGAAGTTTTAGAAAATAATAACAATAATAATACCATAAATTATTTAGCTTTTTTAGAAATTGATAAAATTAATTTAAAACAAGGTTTATTACCACTTGAATCTCGTTATAATAATGTTGATTATCGTGTAGAAATACTAGATGTATCAGATTTTCCTGATAAAATAAATGGTAATTTTATTCTTGCAGGGCACTCTGGAACTAGTAATGTTGCATACTTTAAAAACTTATATAAATTAAATTTAGGTGATACAGCAAAAGTATATTACCAAAGTAAACTATATAAATATAGTATTGTTAATATTTATAATCAAGTAAAAGATGGAACTATTGATATTTATCGTGATCAAAATAAAACAACTTTAACTCTTATTACTTGTACAAAAGACGATAAAAATAGTCAAACTATTTACATATTAGAACTTATTGGAGTTGAAAGCTATTAGGAGGTTGTATGAAAGATCCTTTTATCATAAGCAGTATTATTTTAGCAATTAGTTTTTTTGTTATTTTAATAATAAATAATAAATTAAAAAGTAAAACTATTAAATATTTATTCTTAATACTAAGTCTTATATTTTTAGTTTTAATAACTATATTTGATAATAATTATGTTTATCTGTTATTAAAAAACTTAATTACTTATATTTGGTATCCTAACTATTTAATATTTGTAACAGTTATATTATTAAGTAATATTATATTAATTCATACAGGTTTTAATAATAAATTATCAATTAAGAGAAAAATATTAAATTACTTAATATTCTCGATATCTTTTTCTTGCTATATAATTTTTTTAAGATTTAATATAGATATTACTTCTTATAGTAGTTTATATCAAAGTAATAGTTTAATTATTTTAAGAATAGAATCAATTTCTTTTATAGCTTGGTTTATATTAACAATTATTTTTAAAGTAATAGATAGGAGTTCTTATGAAAAGTAGATTTTTATATATGAAATTTTTAGGATTATTATTAGTTTTAATTGGATTTAGTTATTCAATTACTAGTTTTAGTAACTTTTTCTCATATATTTTTGATTATCAAATATTTGAAGAAAATTTAAATGGTTATATTATGTCAATTGGTTTAATTATTCCTTTATTTGTCTTTATTTATGGAGTTTATTTTTACTTTTATACAGATTTTAATATAACTAAAATTAGTAAAGTATTAATGATAATAAATTTATCTTTATTAGTAATATCTGGTTTAATGATTATTATAAATACGATGAATAATTTATTTTCTAATATTATCATCTTTCAAGTATTCGAGTTTATTCATGAATCGTTTGCTTACTCTATATTACTTTTATCTTTAATGGGAATAATTGGTTGTTTTAAATATAAGTATTAATTTACAAATTTTGACAAATTAAGTTTGACTACTTGATTTGTTTTTGTTATGATGGTATATGTGCTTGAAAATTTAGCACAAAAATGAGGTGTCATTTTAATATATGAATACAAAAAATAAGTTAAATTGTTATATATTTAGCAATTTAATAGTTAGTGTTTTATCTTTGAACTTTTTAGTAAATCCAACAAGTTCAGTTTTGGTTTCTGCGAATAATAATTCAGGTACTTTAAATAAGATTTATGAAAAAGAAGTTCCGGTTATTGTAACTGAAGTAGTACCTGATACGACTACTATTACAGTTACTAGTAAACCAGTTCAAAGTAAAAATACTAGTACAAATACAATTACTTATATAAAACCGAGTTATAATAGTGTAACAGGTAATAGTTTAGTTAACTATGCTAAACATTATTTAGGACTTCCATATGTATCTGGTGGTTATTCTTTAACTACTGGTACTGATTGTAGTGGTTTTACAAAGTTAATATTTAAAGAATTTGGTATTAATATAGGGAGAACTGTAAGTAGTCAAATTTATAATGGAACATATGTTAGTAAAAGTGATTTAAAACCAGGTGATTTAGTTTTTTATGGGCATACAAGTAGTAAAGCAACTCATGTAGGTATTTATATAGGATCGGGACTTGTTATTCATGAGTCCAAGCCAGGTGATGTAGTTAAAATCAATAGTGTCAATATGATGGTTTATATTACAGCTAGAAGACTTATTACTGAAAATATTCAAAAAGAAGTAGTAATTGAAGACAAAAAAGAAGAAGTTATAGAAAATAAAGAAGAAATTAAAGAAATTATAAAAGAAGAAGTAGTTGAGGAAGAAGTAAAAGAAATTCCTAAAGAAGAGGAAGCCATTGACAATAAGACTTCGGAAAATAAGATAGAAAAAGAAGAAACTAAAGATATCATAATTAAAGAAGAAAATAATTCAACTAAAGAAGAAGTTTCTAATTCAGAAAATGAAATAGAAGAAGAAATTACTGAAGAGACTAAAACTTCAAAAGAAGAATCTAAAACTACTAACGAAGAACCTTCTCTTGATGAAAATACTATTAAAGAAGAAATAAAAACTAATTTAGAAGTTAAAGAAGAAAGTTTAGTAGTAGATACTGAAGAAAAAAATACTAATAATATAGAAGAAGATATTTCTGATAATAATTAAGACGCAAAATATATTTGTGTTTTTTATTTACTAATTTTTACAATATTAATTTACTTATTTTATTTAAAATGATATACTTTTACCTAGATTAGGAGGATATATATGGGAATATTTAATAATATTAAAAATTTATTTAAAAAAGAAAATGAAAAGGAAATTTTAAAAGAAAAAGAAGAAGTTAAATTATATGATAAAGGACTTAGCAAAAGTCGGGATAATTTTGTTAATAAATTAATTAATTTAAATAATAAAACTAAAAAAATAACTGATGAATATTTTGAAGAATTAGAAGATATCTTAATAATGGCTGATATTGGGGTTAATACAGTTTTATCATTTATTGAAAGACTTAAAAAAAGGGTTAAAGAAGAAAAAATAGAAGATTTAGAATATTTGAAAGAAGTAATTGTTGATGAGTTATTTATTATATATGTTGATAATTCTATTTTAACTAATAAAATTAATTTTTCTAAAGAAGGACCAACAGTTATTTTATTTGTTGGTGTAAATGGAGTAGGAAAAACTACAACAATTGGAAAAATTGCAAGTAAGTTAAAAAGTGATGGTAAAAAAGTATTAATGGTAGCAGGAGATACTTTTAGAGCTGGAGCCATCGAACAACTAGAAGAATGGTCAAGACGTGTTGGTTGTATATGTGTTAAAGGTGAAGAAAACTCTGATCCTTCAAGTGTTATCTATGATGGTATAGAAAAGGGTAAAGAAGAACAAGCAGATGTTATTTTAATTGATACAGCAGGAAGACTTCAAAATAAAATTAATTTAATGAAAGAACTTGAAAAAATGAATAAAGTAATTGGTAATTTAATACCAAATGCTCCACATGAAACTCTTTTAGTAATCGATGCAACAACTGGTCAAAATGGAATTAGTCAAGCCAAAAACTTTAAAGAAATTACAAATATTACAGGAATAATTCTCTCAAAACTTGATGGAACCGCCAAAGGAGGAATAGTTCTAGCTATTAAAGAAGAACTTGATATTCCAGTTAAATACATAGGTCTTGGAGAAGGAATAGATGATTTGCAAACTTTTGATATAGAAAAATATATCTATGGTTTATTTAAGGATATGATGTAGATGGAAAAATTAATTTATTTAAATAATTTATATGATATATATGGAGTATTACTAACTAAAAAACAACAAACATACTTTGAAGAATATTATTTTAATAATTTATCATATGGAGAAATTAGTGAAAAATATAATATAAGCAGAAATGCTAGTTTCAAACAACTTAAAATAATTGAAGAAAAATTATTAGATTTAGAAGAAAAATTAAAAATTTTCTATAAAAAAGAAAAATTAAATGCTATAATAGATAATATAGATGATGGCACACTAAAAAGTGAACTTGAAAATTTATTTTAGGAGGCTAACTATAATAAGTCAAGTGCTTTTTAACAAAAAAATAAAAATTGGAAATTATCCCACGCCAAAAAGACTTCAAAAGTTTAAATTTTTAAAAATTTGAAGTTTGTCGACAAATAATTTATTTATTCCAATT
>JAFURC010000043.1 GCA_017472015.1 Bacilli bacterium | reverse complement strand
TATTTATGAATATAGTAATGGTGTAACAGAAGGTTTTAATAATAAAACAAAAGTAATAAAAAGACAGATGTATGGTCGATGCGGTTTCGACTTACTCCGTCTTAAAATTTTAGTGTAGTTCAACTAACTTGGAGGAGAACCTAATAATTATACTTGAAAGCGAAAAAGTGCCACCACTTATAACATGTTCTATAATACTCACAATCCCACATGATAACGAAAATATATGGAATAAAGCATTAGATAATATTTTTTTTTAAAATCTCTTAAATCTTGCAATCCATGACCTTTTTTTCATTCGATAATTATCGTAATAATTATTTGTATATTTTTTCTTTTTTTCTTCATTCATAAATAAAATAAATGGACAGTGTATAATATCAATAAGTGATAAAATCATTTTTTTAAATTTTTTAATTCCTAATAATTCATATATTTTTATTTCTAAACTATTATTCATAATAACTCCTAAAAAATTAAGCATATTATAACATTAAATATTATTTTTATCAAATAAGAATATTAAAATCTATATAATTACAATTAAATTATAAAAAACTGACATTAGTGTCAGTTTTTTTATTTTAATCATTATTTATTTTTTAATAAATCACGAATTTCTTCAAGTAGGATAACATCATCAGCTTTTTTAGTTGGTTCTTCTTTAATTTCTTCTTTTTTACGTTGGAATTTACTCATAAGTTTAATTACTACAAAGATTGAGAAAGCAATTATCAAGAAGTCAATTATATTTTGAATAAAACTTCCAATTAAAATTGATTCTGAACCAATTGTTAGTTTTATATTTGTAAAATCAATTCCTCCAATAATTACTCCAACAAGTGGCATGATAATGTCATTAACTAAACTTGAAATGATTTTATTGAAAGAATTCCCAATAACAACTGCAACTGCTAAATCAACAACATTTCCTTTTGATATAAAATTCTTAAAATCATCATAAAAACCTTTAATTTTTCCAGTTTCTTCTTTTAAATTAATTTTTTTCTTTTCTTTTTTATCTTTATTATTTTGTACCATATATTCTATCTCCTGCATCTCCTAATCCTGGTACTATATAACCAGATTCATTTAATTTTTCATCCTTACATGCTAAATATATTTCAACATCAGGATGCATTTCTTTAATTTTTTTGATTCCTTCTGGGGCTCCTAAAATGGCAAGGAATTTAATTTTTTTAACTTCCCTTTTCTTTAACTGAGTAATTGCATTTACAGCCGAACCTCCGGTTGCTAACATTGGATCTAAAAGGATTACTGTTTTTTCTTCGATTTTATTTGGTAATTTACAGTAATACTCAACTGGTTCTAAAGTACTTTCATTCCTGTAAAGACCAATATGACCAATTTTAGCATTCGGGATAACCGTTAAAACTCCATCAACCATTCCCATCCCAGCTCTTAAAATAGGAACAAAAGCATAATTGTTTTCGTTAATTTTAAATCCTTCAGTTTCATCGATAGGAGTTTTAACTTTAAAACTTTCTAACTTAGCATCACGAAGAGCCTCTAAACATAAAATAGTTGCTAGTTCACTAATTAATTCGCGAAATTCTTTAGTACTAGTATCTTTGTTTCTTAAAATGCTAATCTTATGACTTACCATTGGATGATTTAAAATAATTTCTTTCATCAAACACCTCTTTCTAATAAGAGATTATCATAAGTATTTTAATTTGACAACTACATTTGCATAATAAATGTTAAAAATGATATATCAATTAATTGTTTACCACTTTTAATATCTTCATCAATAACTGCTAATTCATATAATAAATTTAATAGTTCATTCTTTTGATAAGAATATCCTTTACCTCTTGCAAGTTTAACGGGATATTCATGAACTCCTAAGATATTACTAATATCTAAATCACTTAAATTACTTAAAACTTTAACATTGTAAATTAATCTAATTTGATTACTTAAAAGTACTAAAATTTGAAAAACTTCGGTTCCACTTGATATAAAATGATTATAAAGTTCATAACTTTTAACTTTATCTTTTTTAATAATTGCTTCAATTAGATCAAAGATACTTGATTCAATATTTTTACTAGTTATTAAATCAATATCTTCTTTAGTAATTACTTTTTCATCTAATTTATAACTTTTTAGTTTTTCTAATTCTTCTTTAATCATTAAGAAATCTTTTCCAACTTTATTTAAAAAGTATTTAATAGTCACATTATCAATTTTATAACCTTTTATATTTTCAAGAACAAATTTATCTAAACTAATTTCTTTTACTTTAATATGTTTAAAATGTTTTAAAACTAAACTAGTAGTTTTTAACCTGTTATTTAATTTATTAGCAACTAATATTAATATATTATCGCTTGGGTTTTCAATGTATTTTGTTAATTTATTTAAATTAAATGTTTCATCTACTTTTTCATTTAGAAAACTTGGGTTTTTACAAATTACAACCTTTTTATGTAAAAACATATCATAAGTATCTAAATCTTCTATTACGTTATCAATTATTGTTTCACATAAATCATACTTAATAACTTCTAAATCATCATCATTTATTTTTTTTAAAATATTATCTATTTCTTTATTAATTAAAACATCATTTAATCCTTCAATTAAATATAACTTATCCATATTTTATAACCCGTTTTTAATAGTTTCGAATACTGTGTCAATGAATTCTATAGTTTTTCCAGATCCTCTTGCAAATGTTTTAGAGCCTCCCCCATTACCTAATGATTTACTAGTAATTAATTTTATCATTTCACTTGCATCAATATTTGAATTACTACGAGCTATGAAAACAACATTATTATCTTTAATATTAGCAATTAAGATAAATATATTTGGATATTTATTAGCAAGAGTATCTACTATATTTTTTAATCCTTCATTATCTTCATTATTAACTTTTAAAAGTAATAAATTTAAACCATTTATTGTTTCAATATTATTTTCATAATTATCTAAATTAGTAATTGCTTGTTCACTTTTTAATTTTTGATATTTTTTATCAAGTTCATGAACTAAATTAGCTATTTTTTTATCTTCTTCTTTTAAAGAAACAATATCTTTGTAACTTAAAACTTTATTATTTTGATATTTAATATTAGATTCTAACTTAATACCATCTTTTTTAGCAAGCAGCGTTATATTTTTAGCTTTCATGATATTTTTTAGAATATTATCATTATATGGATTAGCAACTTTTAATAAGTTATTTTCAATCATATTCTTTGTTGTTCCTGTAATTCTATAAGTATTACTTCCTTTATTTTCAAAAGAAATGATAGCAAATTTTTGGATATCTTTAGTATTTTTAACGTGAGTACCACCACAAAGTTCACGAGATTCAAGAATTTCAACAACACGGACTTTATCTTTATATTTATCAGTAAATAAAGCCATTACATCATTTGTGTCAATTTCTTTTATATCTTTTAAAGTAGTTGTTCTTGGAATTGCTTTTTCAATATATTCATTAACAAATTCTTCAACTTTAATTAAATCAGTATCGGTTACTTTCCCACGGTAATTGAAATCGAATCGCATATAATCAGGACCAACATAACTTCCGGCTTGATGAATGTCTTTATCAATTAATGTTTGTAAAGCAAGTTGAAGAATATGAACACTTGAGTGATTTGCTTCAATATTAAGTCGTCTTTCTTTATCCACTATTAAATCAACTTGTGAATTTACTTTAATTTCTCCACTTAAAACTTTAACTTTATGAATATGTTCCCCATTTGGAGCCTTAAATACATCTAAAACTCGAGCTTTAAAGTTATTGGAAATTACCATTCCTGTATCACTTACTTGTCCTCCGGACTCTGCATAGAAACAAGTTTTATCGAATACTACTAATCCTTCTCCAGTTAAACTATCAACAAATTTATCATCTTTAATTAAAGTGATTACCCTTCCTTTAGTTTCATAAATTTCATAAATAAATTCTGAATCCGCGTGGTAATTTAATAAAAGTTCATTTTGACTAGAGAATGATTCTTCATGTTTTTGATTGCTTTTTGATAATTCTTTTTGTTTTTGCATGCATTCCGTGAATTCTTCATAACTTGTTGTAAATCCTTTTTCTTCTAAATATTCAAGAGTTAATTCAAATGGGAATCCATAAGTGTCATATAGTTTAAAAGCATCACTTCCACTTATTTTATTGTCAAGTGACTCATCCATTAGGTCAGCTAATTTCTTTTCGCCTTTATCAAGGGTTTTTAAGAATAATTCTTCTTCAGCTTTAATAACCCCTTCAACTTCTTCTTGTTTATCTTTTAAATAAGGATAAACACTTTTCATGTTAGAAACAACTGAAGAAACTAATTTATACATGAATGGTTTCATAAGTCCTAGTTTTCTTCCGTATCTTACACTTCTTCTTAAAAGACGTCTTAAAATGTATCCACGACCAACATTATCAAAACTTGCTCCATCACTAATAGCAAATGTTAAAGCACGAATATGATCAGCAATTACTTTATAAGGCATTTCTCCGTTATATAAAGTATCACTCATTTCTTCAATTTCTCTTATAATTGGCAAGAATAAATCCGTATCAAAGTTTGAATCAGCATCTTGGAAAATACAAGCCCATCTTTCAAGTCCGGCTCCTGTATCGATGTTTTTACTTGGAAGTTCTGGGTAATCTCGTCTATCTAGTCCTTCTTTCGAGTTAAATTGACTTAAAACATTGTTCCAAATTTCAACATAACGTTCATTGTCTTCGCCGTTTTTAAAGTGTTCTAAGGCTAGTCCATCATAATCATATTTTTCGCCTCTATCAAAGAAAATCTCCGTATCCGGTCCACAAGGTCCTTCACCTATTTCCCAAAAGTTATCTTCAAGTTTTATAATATGATCAGGAATTACTCCAAGTTCTACCCAACGATTATAAGTATCAACATCATCAGGATAAATCGTAAAATAAAGTTTTTCGATTGGAATATTAAACCAATTAGGACTTGTTAAAAGTTCATAAGCAAAACCAAGGGCTTCTTCACGAAAGTAATCTCCAATTGAGAAATTCCCCATCATCTCAAAGAATGTATGATGACGCCTTGTTACCCCAACATTTTCGATATCATTGGTTCTTATACATTTTTGAATATTTGTAATTCTTCTATTATCTGGAACAATTGTTCCATCAAAGTATTTCTTTAAAGGAGTAACTCCGGCATTTATCCAAAGTAAACTATCATCATCTTTTGGAATAAGCGGTGCACTCACTACTTTTTGATGACCTTTACTTTCGAAAAACTTAAGCCACATATTCCTTATTTCTAAACTTGTCATTTTTTTCATACAACACCTCTACTTAATATTATTTAAAATATTTTCTAATGAATTTATATAATTTTCTTTTGTTGAATCATTTAAAATGAAGTAATCTGCCATCGCAATTGGTCCACCTTTAGCAAGATTTTCAATTTCTGAAATATCACGACTCTCGGCTTCTTCATTGGTTAATGGTCGAAAATCACGAACATTTAAACGACTATAACGTAAACTTCTTGTTGCAATAATTGCAATCATTTTTAATTTATCACCTAATTTTTCTTTTAAAACAACATATTCATCCCAAGAATATAAACCATCTAAAACAACATCTCCGTCTTCTGCATACTCAATAATTCTTGGAAGTAATATCTTAGCATAAGCTGCCATTCCAAGTTCTTCCCTTAACTTCTCACGCATATATTTTTCATTTTCTGGTGTTATTTCCATATTATTTTCTTTTAATTTTTCCATGGTAACTCCACCAAAATAAACCTTTTTATAACCTTTTTCTACTAGATAATCACTAGCAACACTTTTGCCGCTTCCGCACATTCCTACAATAGCAATAATTTTTCCCATATAAACTCACATTCCTTTCACTTTGTTCAAGACACACATAGTAATGAAAACTTGAACAAAATCTACTTTATATATATAATACAATCCTTGAAGGAGTGTGTACTACAAAGCACGGTAGGAGGAGTTGCAGACTTCCTGTAACTCTTTGGATTAAATCAGCATATAAACCTGTG
>JAFURC010000042.1 GCA_017472015.1 Bacilli bacterium | reverse complement strand
TATGCTAAAAATGGTATTAATATGTTTGATGCTTTAATCTCGCTTTTAAATAATAAACCTAAATTAGTTTAATTAGTAAAAAAAAACAGATAGAAAATTTATTTCTACCTGATTTTTGACGTGTCTAGTCTAAACTGTAACTAAACCATCATATTCTTATGAAAATAATTACAAATATTAAATTAAAAAAAATTATATAATTATAACTTATTCTAATGAAACAAAAAACAAAATTCCCTACAATGAAACGACTAGATCAGAAATTATAAATTATTTAAAAGATATGAAAAATTATTACTTAAATGAAAAGAACATTTTAAAGCAAAAAATAATTAAAACATCAATTTTAACTTTACTCGAAAGTTTAATTACAAGTTTATTATTTATCTTTTCAAATAATATATTTTTAGATTTTTTTTAAGTATTCTTGCTATTGATATAGTTCTTGTAAATTCATTATTTTTAGTCTATTTTAAAAATGATTATCAGGATATTTTAGAATTACTTAATATAGTAGAAACTAATAAATTGCCAAATGAAGATGAATATTTAGAAGGTAAAAAGATAATTAATTTTCAAGAATATTTAATGAATAAGAAATATCAAGATTTATTTAATTATTATGACTATAATTATCCAAAAGAAAATATAAACAATAACAATAAATGTAAAATTTTAGAATTTAAAAGAAAATAGAAAGAAAAAAACTCTTTCTATTTTTTAAATCATATTTTCAAAGTCTTCACAAATATCTTCTTCTAAAGACATTATTTCTCTTTTAGTTCTAGTACTTAAAACATAATTATATATTAATACACCAGCGCCTATCAAAGTAGCACTCGCAAGTCCTAAAACCATTCCTGTTTTCATACATTTCATTTTATCACCTACTAAAAATATGATTGTACCGAAGTACATTTATAGTATGACTAGTTTTGTTTTAATTATTCATATCTTTTTTTTATTTTATCACTTAAATTAGTTTTTCTTTTAGTATTTAAGTCATTGAAAACTGATCGATTAAATGCCTCTACTTCACCAAGTAAAATTAATTTATTTTTACTTCTAGTAATTCCTGTGTAGATTAATTTTTTATAAAGCATTCTTCCATATTCGTTTAAAATCGGAATAACAACCGTTTTAAATTCGCTTCCTTGACTTTTATGAATGCTAATAACATATCCTAAAGTAAAATTATTAAAATTACTACTATTAAATGTGACAATATTTGAATCAAAGTCAATTGTTACTAGTTTTTCATGAGGATCAATTTCTAAAATAACTCCAATATCTCCATTATAGATATTATCATCAGGCATATTCATAAGTTGTAAAACTTTATCACCTTCTCGGTAAATTGTATCATATATTAGAATTTCTCGTTTTGTAAAACTTTTAGGATTCAAGAGTTCTTGCATGATTTTATTTAAGTTATTAATTCCATTTAAAGTCTTATACATAGGTGCCATGATTTGAAAATCATGATAATCAAGATGTTTATATTTATTAATAATAGTTATTAAATTTTCTTTTATATTAGTACTATCAGCTTTATAGAAAAATAAATCTTCTCCTTTATTAAATATTGTATAATCAACTTCTTGTTTGTTAATACTATAAGCGAGATCAATTATATTAGAATCCTTACTTTGTCTATATAATCTTTCAAGAGAAATAACTTTAAATACCCCTGAATCAATTAAATCTTTTAAGACTTCACCAGGTGAAACACTTGGTAATTGATTACTATCTCCAACAAGAATTATCTTTGTATCATATTTAAGTCCATTTAAAAGAGAAGCAAAAAGCATGGTATCTAACATACTAACTTCATCAACGATTACTAATTTAGCATCACTTTTAGAATATTCATTTACTTGAAATTTATTAGTATCTTTATTCCATTTTAAAAATCTATGAATAGTACTTGCTGGAAATAAAGTTGCTTCCATGATTCTTTTACTTGCCCGCCCAGTTGGTGCAAGTAAAGCAATTTCTGACATATCACGAACTTTAAATATATCTTTATATAAAGAAACAATGGATTTAATAATTGTTGTTTTCCCAGTTCCTGGTCCTCCGGTTATAATTAAAAAGTTTTTAAGAAAAGCATTTTTAATCGCCTCTTTTTGTTTATCATCATATGTAATTTGATTATTTTTTTCATATTCATTTATCTTTGAATCAAGTAAATCTTTTTTGTAGGTATAATCACTTTTATTATTTAAATAAGTAAGTCGTTTAACAATATTATTATCGGCTTCATAATAATCTATTAGTTGATATTTATCATTTAACTCGATTATTTTAACTTCAAAAATTAGTTCATTTAAACATTCTAAAAATAAACTTTCCGAAGGTTCATAATTAATAACAATTCTTAAAATATTAAATATCTCATCAAAATAAGAATAAGTATCTCCTTTTTCAAATGCAAGTAAATTTAAGGAATAAATAATTCCTGCTTTAACACGTCTCTTGTCATTAACTAATATTTTATTCTTTTTAGCAATTCCATCTATTTTTGAAAAACTAAATTTTTCTAAATCATAATAAATTTGATAAATATCTTTATCTACAACATCAAGAGTTTCTGCTTTATAATATTTGTAAATTACTCCGGCATCCTTAGGATCAAATCCAAGTTTAGTTAAACTAAGTATCGTATCTGAACCATTATCAAGTTCATTTAATTTATTAATTATCACTTCTTTATTTTTTTTAGATAAGGACTTAACTTGGTCAAGAACACTTGAATCATTTTTAATTAAACTAACACAGTCATCTCCTAAAGTTTCATAGATATCTAAAGCTTTAGTATCACCTATTCCTTTGAAGTAATCACTTGTAAAGAATTTAATTATACCATTTTCATCTGTTGGAATTACTTTTTGATAACTACTAATATTAAATTGTTCTCCATATTTATTATGTTCTTGAAATTCTCCAACAAGTTCTAATTCAAAACCTTCATCGATATCATATAAATAACCGGTTGCTGTAATTGATCTGTTATTATATTTTTTATCAATATCATTTTCTTTAACTTTAAAAATCATGACTAGATAACTATTTTCAGATTTAAAAATTATTTTTGATACACTTCCTACTATCTTACTCATTAATTTCTCCTTGACAATTTGGACAATAATAAGTACTTCTTCCCCCGACTTTAATTACTTTAATTTGTTTGTTACAAACCTTACATATTTCTTTCGTGTGAACTAATAATTTATCTTGATATGATCCATTTACTCCTAAACTAGATGTATAACTTCTAATAGTTGCTCCTCCAAGTTTAATAGCATCACTTAAAATAATTCTCGATGACTCTATTATATTATTAATTTCTAAGTCTGTTAATAATTTAGCTTTTTTTAAAGGATGAATCCGACTTTTAAATAAAACTTCATCATCATAGATATTACCAAGACCAGACATGATTTCTTGATCTAAAAGAACTGTTTTAATTGGTTTATTTACTTTAAATTTTTCTTTTAAATAAGAAACATTTACTTTATTAGAAAAAGGTTCCGGACCAAGTTTATTAAGAGGTGTATCTATAAATAGTTTATCCTTTTTAACTAAATACATAACTCCAAATTTTCTCGTATCTTTATATTTTAAATATTTATGATTGTTAAATTCTATTATTACATGAATATGTTTATCAAATTTAGAATCATCTGTATAATAATACTTTCCTTCCATTCTTAAATGACTTACTAAACAAAAGTTAGTGGTTTCAAATACTAACCATTTACCATATCTTTTTATATCAAGAATTATTTCATCTATTAAATTATTTTTAAATTCTGAAACACTAGTTTTAATCATATTAGGATAATTAATCAAAACATTAGTTATTTTTAAATTAATTAAATCTTTTTTTAAAACATTTTTAACTGTTTCTACTTCTGGTAATTCAGGCATATTATCACTTCCCCAGAAAATATTTTACATTCTTTTCAACTCTTTGTAAATTAAAAAACGAAATTATTTAAAAAACCCAACGTTATTATTATAGTCTAATATTAAAAAAAATAGAAAAATTAAAATTACTATATCTTATATTTAAAACATTAGATACTTTTAATTTTAATTATCTATTTTTTATGATTACTTATTTCTTCTAAACTTAAAAATTATATTATTTTATTGGAAATTTTTTAGTAAGTTCTAAAACTCTTTGTTTTTCTTCCTTTAAGATATTTTTATCTTTTGGATTAGATAAAACATTATAAATAATATCAGCTATTAATTCAAAGTCTTTTTCAACTAAGCCACGAGTTGTCATAGCAGGAGATCCTATTCGAATACCACTTGCTTGCATTGCTTTTAACTTCTCATTTGGAATAGTATTTTTATTAACTGTTATATGAATTTTATCAAGTAATTCTTCAGCTTCTTTCCCAGATATTCCAAATGTGTTATAAACATCAACTAATATTAAATGATTGTCTGTTCCATTTGATATTAATTTAACTCCTTTTTCTATAAATACATTGGCCATGGCTTGAATATTTTTAATTACTTGTTCTTGATAAGTTTTAAATTCAGGTTTTAAGGCTTCATAGAAACACTCGGCTTTACCAGCAATTACATGCATTAAAGGTCCACCTTGAATACCTGGGAATATTACTTTATCTATTTTTTTTGCTATTTCTTCATTATTAGTTAAGATTAAACCACCTCTTGGTCCTCTTAAAGTTTTATGAGTTGTACTAGTAACCACATCAGCATATAAACAAGGATTTTCATGTAGACCTGTTGCAACAAGTCCTGCAATATGAGCCATATCAACCATTAAATATGCTCCTACTTTATCAGCAATTTCTTTAAATTTTCTAAAATTAATTTTTCTTGGATAAGCACTAGCACCAGCAATAATCATTTTTGGTTTTTCTAATGTTGCTATTCTTTCAATTTCATCATAATCCAAAGTTTCGGTTTCCGGGTTTAATTTATAATCAACTATTTTATAATCAATTCCACTAAAATTAAGTTTATATCCGTGAGTTAAATGTCCACCATCAGATAAATTCATTCCCATTACTGTATCTCCATGATTTAAAAGAGCACGATAAACTGCCATATTCGCACTACTTCCTGAATGTGGTTGAACATTAGCATATTTTACATTAAATAACTTAGTTGCATATTCAATTGCTTTAGTCTCAAAAATATCAACATACTCGCATCCACCATAATAACGTTTACCACTATAACCTTCGGCATATTTATTTGTTAAAATACTTCCTTGCAAATCCCTAACTTCTTTTGATGTATAATTTTCGGATGCAATAAGCTCAATATTTTGATTTTGTCTTTTCTTTTCTTTCATTAAAGCTTTCTTTAATTCTTTATCCATTTTTTTCACTTCCTTTATTCTAATTATATAAAATAAAAAAATAAAAATCTACTAATTTTACATTATTACTTTTCAAAAAATAAAAAATATTGTATAATACTCTTATAATAAAGAGGTGGCATATGATCGAATATGATTTTATAAATGATGAAATAGCAAACATTGCTAATAACATGATTATTTATGCTGTAAGTAAAAGAGCAAGTGATATTCACTTTGATCCTCAAGAAAATGGTCTTAAAGTTCGTTTAAGAATTGATGGAGTCTTACAGGATCATACATTAGTACCAATTACTTATCAAAAGAATTTAACAACCAGATTAAAATTAATTTCAAATATGAACATAACTGAATCCCGTCTTCCTCAAGATGGAGCCATTAAAGATACTATTAATGGAATTGATCTCGACATGCGGGTGTCAGCTTTAAATACCAATTTAGGTGAAAAAATAGTTATTCGTATTTTGGATTACTCAAAAAGTGCTGAAGGATTACAATCTCTTGGTTTTTCTGAAAAAAATCTTGTTAAAATTAAAAAAATGGTAGCTGTTCCAAATGGAATAATTTTGGTAACTGGAGCTACTGGATCTGGTAAAAGTACAACTACTTATACAATGCTTCAACACTTAAATACTGAAGATACCAATATCATAACCGTTGAAGATCCAATAGAAATGAACATCGAAGGAATTAACCAAGTTCAAGTAAATAGTGAAATTGGGCTTACTTTTGGGAGAGTTTTAAGAAGTATTTTAAGACAAGATCCGAATATTATTTTAATAGGAGAAATTCGTGACTCCGAAACTGCCCAAATTGCAGTTCGTGCATCCATTACTGGTCACTTAGTTTTATCAACACTCCACACTAATAATTCCCTAGCAACTATTGAACGTCTTTTAGATATGGATGTTGAAAGATACTTACTATCAAGTGCCCTAACTGGAATTGTTTCCCAAAAACTAGCAAGACGTCTTTGTCCGAAATGCCGTAAACTAAGACCAACAACTGATTATGAAAAAGCCGTATTTAAAGAAGTTTTACATAAAGATGTTAATGAAATAAATGATGTAAATGGTCACTGTGATAATTGCCGAAATGGCTACTTCGGACGAATTGCTATTCAAGAGGTTTTACTTTTAAATGATGACATTAGAAATGCTATAAATGATCCTAATCTTCCTCGAGAAAAATTAAGAGAATTAGTCTACACTAATGAAGTAACCACACTCCTACAAGATGGTCTTGAAAAAGTATTAGAAGGAATTACTACATTTGAAGAAATCTATAAAAATATTGCTATTGATAATGAACTTGATAGTAAATATGATGATAACCAAAAAGAAGTACCATTTCCTGAAAAAAAAGAAATTCAAAATAAGACAGTTATTAATCCTGAATTAAAACGCTTAGATTCAGTTGATTTAATTTAACTGTTTTTTTTATTATCTAAATAATTCTCTGGAATATTACCTTGAATTAATTTAACAGCTAAAGGTACAACAACTACTATTTCCATTTCCTTAGATTTAGTTGGTAAAATCATTCTAACAGAGACATTAACATGTATAAAAACTTCAATTAAAGAATTATTAATTCCATATTCACTTACTTTAGTCTCTATATTAGGATTCACTGAACTAATTAACTCCATTTTAACTGGAATCTTAGGTCCTAAATTATTTAAAAACACAGAATTTTTAAAAATAACTCCGGTTGGAATATAAAATATACTATCGGAAACATTATATTTTTTTAAAGTATTTTGATCTTTTTCACTTATTAACTTTAAATTATCATAGACAATATCTGAAATACTTGACATAACTCTATTTAATATAACTGGATCAAAATCAATAATAACCGTTTTTGTACTTTCATTAGTATTTGTTATAAATAATTCAGATACATCAAACTCACTTGTAATATCATCAGTAATACTTTTATTAATAACTGTTGTAATTAATCTCTTCATCTCCCCTTCTTGATAATTCATATAAATTGGCATAATCCTTTTATTTAAAAATTTTATAAGAAGGGTTGCTAAAATAATAATTAATAATATGATTATAAATAATTTAAGAAATTTCTTTTTCACTTTAAATTATATAATTCTAATTTACAAATTATGTTTTTTTTGCTATACTTATTCAAGAATAGAGGTGTTTTTAATGCTTGATACGAATTTATTAAATGATTTAAATTTAGAAAACTTAAATATTAAAGATTTAACTTTA
>JAFURC010000041.1 GCA_017472015.1 Bacilli bacterium | reverse complement strand
TTTTGTGTAAGCAAAAAGTTTTATAACTGCATTGTACTATTGATTTCTAATGAAAAGATGTAAGGACAAAGTATTTTAAAAATATTTCTTAATGTAAAGTACATACAATATAAAACTATGAAATTAATAAATATTTAGTGGATAAAATAGGTAAATTAGATAATAAGCCCCCTTACCCCACAAAAGTGTGATTATTGAAATAATGATAAATTTAGTTTAAGTCGGTTATGTTGAAACATAAAAATAATTGAAAGTTAAAAAAGCAGAACCACAATTAGGGCAAGTTAAATCTTTAACTTTTCTTTTTAATGTAGAAGTAAAGTCAGAGAAAATCTGTTGTCTAATCAAAAGTCTAGCAAATTTAATATTATTAGTTTTACTTCTATTAGTTAAAATGCCATAATGTCTTATTTTAGTAAATTTATCTGGAAGAATATGGAGCAAAAATCTTCTAATAAATTCTTTAGCAGTAATAGTCATATTTTTGATTTTAGCATTATCTTTATAGTCTTTGTATTCAAAAGTAACAAAGCCATTATCGATTGATTTAATTCTATCATTAGATATAGCAACTCTAAAAGAATATCTTCCAATGTATTCAATAACATTTTCCGGACTACCTTTAGGAGGTTCGATAAATTCAACCCATTGTTTATTATAAAGAGGTCTTAAAAAATTATTAAATTGTTTGATATCTTTTAAATGTTTAAGACTGTTTGGTAAATTTAATTCTAAATGTTTTAATTTAGATAAAAACTTTCCTTTAAATAATGATGATAAAACTTGTACCTTAATAAGATAATTGTTGTTGGAATTAATCCAATGATTATTATTAATTCCACCTCCAGTAACAATAGAATGAATATGAGGATGAAATTCCATTGTTTGTCCCCAAGTATGAAGAATAGAAGTAATACCTACTTTAGCACCTAGCCATTTAGGATCGTTGCATAATTCTAATATAGATTCAGAAGTTGCCTCAAACAATATTTGATAACAATCTTTTTTATTATAAAGAATAATTTCATTGAGTTCATAAGGAATAGTTGTAACAATATGAAAATAAGGGCAATTAAGTAAATAGTTAGATTCTTTTTCTATCCATTTCTCACGTTTATAAGCTTGACACATAGGGCAATGCCTATTTCTGCAAGAATTAAAATAAATAAATGTTTCTCCACATTCAGAACAAGTCATAGTGTGAATACCAAGATTTTTAGTTTTACATTTAATGATAGCATTATATACTTTCCATTGTTCTTTAGATAGTTTGTGTTTAGATATATAATCGTTCCCGTATTTTTGAAATATATCTTGAATAGTATAACTAGACATGATCTACCCCATCAAGAGGTGAAGATACTTTTGAAAAATCTTCAGCCATATGTAAATAAACCATGGTTGAATTAATTGAAGAATGTCCTAAAAGAGAACGAAGTTCCCAAATGTCACCACCAGATTTAATATATTCAGTGGCAAAAGAATGTCTTAGTGTGTGAAAAGTGATAGATTTATCTAAATTATTATTTTCTCTAATTTTTTGAAATGCTTCTTCTATAGTATAAGAACTGATATGAGTATTTTTAGTCTTATTAAAAATGCCAGGAAATAAATACTCATTTGTAATCTTATTTTTATTTTGTAACCAATATAATCTTAAAAGTCTTAAAGTTATATTGGGTAAAGGTGCATATCTTTCTTTATTCCCTTTACCAATAACTCTGATTTTATGTTCGTTACTTAAAATATCACTAACTTTTAAAGTGGCAACTTCATTAATTCTCAAACCCGAACCATAACCTAATAGTAGCCATACTTTGTGTTTTAAATTGTTTTCGGAATTTATAATGTTAAGAAAATCCTGTTTAGTGATTAATTTTGGAAATCTAGATTTTACTTTATATGATGGCAATAATGTTTTATTAAAATCAATCTTAAAATTGACTAAATAGTAATATCTAATTGCTGCACGATTGACGTTAATTGTAGCAGCAGAAAAACCTACATTGATACAATTAAGTTTTAAATATTCTAAAATATCGTTTTCAGTTAATGTATCTAAATTCACCTCCTTTGCATTATAGTAATTTTTGAATCTATTAATACAACTAAGATAACTAGTAATGGTTCTATTACTACAACCTCTAATTTTTAATAGATCTTTGACTTTTTGTAAGTCTTCTGTCATAAAAAAACCTTCTTTCTACGAAAAGAAACAAGATTACTACTTTATTTATTTTATAAAATGTGTATAATATTAATTGCACATGAAGTTGGTAATTTGTTTTTTTCGCGATTAACTATTCTACCACTCATGTGTTTTTTTGTTAAATAAAAAAATGAAATTGGGTACAAACAACTTTGATTTCATAGACTTTTCGTTAGAAATTTAGTACAAT
>JAFURC010000001.1 GCA_017472015.1 Bacilli bacterium | reverse complement strand
TTTATATGATCATAACAAGGAATCATACAAAAAGGTTAAAAAGTCTTATGAAGATGGAAATGATGTTGTAGGAATTGTACATGCAACCGGAACTGGTAAAACTTATAATGCCCTTCAACTTGCATATGATAATCAAGATAAAAAAATAATCTATGTAGTACCATCAAATGGAATAATTGAACATATTAAAAAGATAATCCTGGATAATCCTAACTTAGATTTAGAAAGAGATTTTCCTAATTTAGAATTTCGAACTTATCAAAGTTTTATTAATATGAGTCAAGATGAAATTGAAGAACTAGATGTTGATATGTTAATTCTTGATGAATTTCATCATATAGGAGCACCTGTTTGGGGAGCAAGAATTAATAAAATAATTGAAACTCATGAAGATATTCAAATATTTGGAATGACAGCCTATACAGTAAGAGATCGTGGAACATCTTTTGAAAGAGATATGGCAAATCCTGATGGAGATGAATTATTTTCTGGTAAAATAGTAAGTAGATATGATCTATGTGATGCCATGATTGATGGAGTTTTACCTAAACCAATTTATAAAAGTGCTTATATTAATTTATTAGGAGCCGAGAGTGAATTAGAAGAAAAAGTTTTAAAGATGAATTCATCTACTAAGGAATATCAAGAATATATGGGAATTCTTTCAAGTGTTAAAAAAAGAATTCAAGAAGCACCTAGTATTTCTAATATTGTAAAAAGAAATTTAAAACCAAATGGAAAATACATTTACTTTTGTCCGCCAGGGTCAGTTGATGGTGTAAATGATATGGAAACAATTATGAATGAAGCCAAGAATTGGTTTTTAGAAATGGGGTTAACTGAAGATGATATCGTTTTCTATCAAACAACTAGCGAAATGGGAACAAAAGGTAAATTAAATCGGGAAGCCTTCTACAACGATGAAACTTTAGAAGGAGTTAATGCCAGTAATAAACTAAGAATCATGTTTGCAATTAACCAATACAACGAAGGTATTCATGCTCCTAATGTTGATGGAGTTATCATGGGTCGCGGAACAACATCTGATATTGTTTACTTTGAACAATTAGGAAGAGCCTTATCCGTAAGAGGAGATACTAAGAAAAAGTATTTAGAATATGAAAAATATTCAAGAGAAGAATTACTAAAACTTTGTAAACAAAGAGATATTAAAGTTTTAGATACTACAGAAAAAGAAGAATTAATTGAAAAATTAATAGCTCCAGTTATTATTGATTTAACCAATAATTACGAGTTTATTAGAGAATTAGAAAATAATTTAAAAGATCGAATTAAACAAATTCAAATACCTGGAAATAGTCCAAAAAGAATTATTAAAATTCGAGACGCTTCATTTGATATTGAAATAGAAAATCAAGATTTATTTGAAATGCTAAAATATGTAAGTGACAGATTAACTATGACTTGGGAAGATTATTACGAACTTGCTAAAGCCTATTATCAAGAACATGGCAATTTAGAAATACCTCAAAATTTTAAAACTAATAATGGAAAAGATTATGATGAAAATGGACTTATTAATCTTGGAGCTTGGGTTGCAACTCAAAGAAGAAATACTAATCCTGAAAGTGAAAGAGGACAATTATTAACTAAAATAGAAATGCAGTTTGGGAATATATTAAATAGATTACCATGGGAAAAAATGTACGAATATGCTAAAACTTACTATCAAGAACATGGTGATTTAAAGGTTAAACGAAACTTTAAAACTAATAATGGAAAAGATTATGATGCAAACGGAAAAATAAATCTTGGTCATTGGATCGAACATCAAAGAAGTAAGATAAATCCCGAAAGTGAAAAAGGAAAATTATTATCCGAAATAAGAATGCGATTTGAAAAAATGTTTAATAGATTAACATTAACCTGGGATGAAATGTATAACTATGCTAAGTTATATTATGAATATCATGGTAATTTAGAAATACCTAGTAGATTTAAAACTAATAATGGAAAAGATTATGATGCAAACGGAAAAATAAATCTTGGTAGTTGGATTTATCAACAAAGACTAACAATAAATCCTTTAAGTCAAAAAGGGCAATTATTATCTCAAATAGGAATGAGATTTGAAAATAAAAAAAGTAAATTAACATGGGAAGAAATGTATAATTATGCCAAATTATATTATGATTACCATGGTCATTTAGAAGTACAAGTAAAATTTAAAACTAATGATGGTTATACTGAAGATAAAAATGGTAATATAAATCTTGGTAAATGGATTTCTGTCCAAAGAAGTAATACAAATTTAGAAAGTGAAAGAGGAAAATTATTGTCTCAAATAGGAATGCGTTTTATAAATAAAAAAAACACATTATCATGGGATGAAATGTATGAATATGCTAAAACATATTATCATGAATATGGTAATTTAGAAATACCTCAAAAATTTAAAACCAATAATGGAAAAGATTATGATTTAAAAGGAGCGATAAATCTTGGTAGTTGGATTTCTACCCAAAGAAGAAATGCTAATCCTGAAAGTAAAAGAGGTATATTGTTATCAAGAATCGGCATGATTTGGAATGTTAAATCTAATAAAGAACAAATTAAAAGTATTTGTTTAGAAAATAATATAGATTTTAATATTAATAAAAAAGTACTTGATCATATATCAGTACAAGAATTAATATCAAAAATTGCTTTCTTACAAGAAAATGGTATTTCAGTTACTAATCTTGATGGTAAACTTAGTGAAATATTTTCTATGAGTAATATTAATATGCAAGTTATGTATGGAATAAGTTTAGAAGAATTAATTGATAAATATTATCTTAAAGATATGAAAAGAGGCATGTGATGTTTTTAGAAAAATATTTAAATGAATTTTATTTTAATCAAGTATTAGATAATTATGATCATGGTTATTTAAATACTTTAGATGAAGAAAACTTTGTTTTAATTTATAATTTATTTAAAAAATATAATTTTTATTTTGTTGATGATATTGTTTTAAATTATTTAGAAATATTTTCTCAAGATGTTGATTTTGTTCTTGAGAAAATTAAGTATTTAAAAGATAAATTAGGGGATAAGTTTAATTATAAAATTGGTTATGATATGAGTTATTTAAATGTATTTTTAGAAGAATAGTTTTGGCTATTCTTTTATTAGTTTATTAATTAATTTTTCAAAAGTATTTAAAAATGGATAAAAAATGATAATTGATAAGAAATTAAATAAAGTATGTATTAAAGCAATTTTAAAAGAATTAACTTCTTCATATAAAATATTTAATTTCAAGAAATTAATAATATAAAATAAAATTAAGAAAATAATGGTTCCAATTAAATTATATAATAAATGACTATAGGCAACCTTTTTAGCATTTTTACTAGTTTTAATACTAGCAACTAAAGTAGTTAAGCAAGTACCAATATTTTCGCCCATAATAATTGGAGTTACAATTAAATAAGTTAAGGGATTATTTTCAGATATAGTTTGAAGTATAGCAACTGTTGCACTTGATGATTGAATTAAAGTAGTTATTAAAATACCACTTAAAACACCTATTATGGGATTATTGAAATGTGTTAATAAACTTTTAAACCAGTAATAGTCTTTAATAGGTAATAAACTATCTTGCATTAATTTTAAACCTAACATAAATAAACTAAAACCGAGTAGTATATTACTTCTTACTTTTCTATTTTTAAAATAATAAAATATACTAATTACTAATAAAATAGGAATATAAGTATTTGGATTTAAAAACATTAAAATACTTTGATTACTTATATTTAAAAGAGATATAATCCAAGAAGTAATGCAAGTACCAAGATTAGCTCCCATCATGATTCCTAAAGAATTATGAAAAGTTAAAAGTCCACTATTAACAAGACCAACGGTTGTAATAGTAGTTAGAGTTGAACTTTGAATTAAAGATGTAAGAATTGTTCCAAATATTATTCCTTTAAAAGGAGTTTTGGTGTATTTTTCTAAAATTATTTTAATATTTTTATTCATTAATTTCTCAAGGGACTTGGAAAATAAATTAATTCCATATATAAAAATTAGAATACTAATTATAAAACTTACAAATATCTTCATATTATTATTTATTTTATTTTTTTTAAATAATTCCAAAAAGTATGATATACTTAATTTATAAAAGAGGTTATCTATGGAAGATTTAATTGAATTTATTTTAGATTTATTAGTTGATTCAGGGATGGAAGTTGTGTCTAATCAAAAAATTAGTAAGAAAATAAGAATTCCAATTTTAATATTTTTAATTTTAATATTTTTTAGTGTTATAACTTTACTTATTATTCTTGGGGTTTTAATAAGCAAAGAATCTGTTTTTGGTGGTTTGTTAATTACTTTATTTGGAATTATATTATTGTTTTTAATGATCCTAAAGTTTAAAAAAGTTTATTTAGAAAAATTTAAAGATAAAAAAGGAGAGTAGTTATGAAAAAGTATTATAAGTTTTTAGGTTTATTGTTATTACAGTTATTTATGTTTTATGTATTCCCGATGTTTGCTGGTCCAACTGATGCTATGGGAATGGTTTTTATAATAATTATATCAACATTTATATTAGGCTTTATAAATGGATTTTTAAGTAATAAAATAAAATATCTTTATCCAGTTATAACAAGTATTTTATTTATTCCATCAGTTTTTATTTATTATAATGAATCTGCTTTAGTACATAGTCTTTGGTATTTTGTGGTTTCTTTAATTGGACTTAGTTTAGGAGTACTTGGGAGTTATTTAATTAATAAAACTAGTAAATAGGTGTTGGTAATGAAAAAAGAAAAAAATAAAATATTAATCATTTATGGAATATTTTTATTAATAATCATTTTAGTACCTATTTTTCTTTATAGAATTTTTGTATACGAAGATATTCATTATTCTTATAGAGTTTTAAGAGGAGAATCGCGAGAATTTTTAAGTTTACATTATGAAAATTTAGATAAATTATCTAAAAAATATTTTAATGATTTAGATAATACTAAATTAAAATATGAAGATATAAGTTCTATTAAATATGAAAAGAATTTAAATGAAGATGAGTATTTAAAAATGAATTTAGGTTCTAAAAATTTATTTGGAAGTAAAGAATGGGGACTTTTATATATTCCTAGTAATACCTATTATGGAAATACCTATTATATTTATGATGAAGGTAGTGAAACAGGTAAAGGGAATGATTTATATGTTGTAGAAAAATTAAAAGATAATTGGTTTTTCTATTTTAATGATTATAGTGGAAGAAGTTCTTATCGTGATGTATCTTTAGAAATTGATTGTATGTATGAATATTGTTAAAAAATAAAATTAGGTCTTGTCTAAATTAATTTAAAATGTTAAAATAACATTGTCTTTTTCAAAAGATATGCCTTCTTTTTGGTCTATTAGTCAAGAGGTTAAGACGCCACCCTCTCAAGGTGGAATCACGGGTTCAATTCCCGTATAGACTACCAAATATAAAGTTAAAACTAGTAGTAAGTGCTAGTTTTTTTAAATTTTAAATTATTATTGGTAAACAAAAAGTAAAAAAAATAAAGTTTTGTTTACTGTGCTAAACAAAATTGACATAATAAGAATAATGTTATATTGTAAATAATTTAAATATATTTTAATAGAATACAAAAATGTCGAAAAAAGTAATTTTGTATTCTTTGAAATACAAAATTGACAAAACGATAATTAAATAGTATAATTATATCTGAAAGGGTGATACTATGATTATTCGTGAAAAATATTTATCCAAAATTAGACCATTTTATAATCAAGATTTGATTAAGGTTATAACCGGTATAAGAAGATGTGGGAAATCCGTTATTTTAACTCAAATTATTGATGAATTAAAAAAAGAGGGAATAACTGATGAACAAATAATTTATATGAATTTTGAATCGAAAGAATATTCAAATATAAAAAATGATGATGATTTATATTTGTATATTAAAAAGAATTTGAAAAATAAAAATAAATATTATTTATTTTTTGATGAAATACAAAATGTTGAATGTTGGGAAAGGACAGTTAATTCATTTAAAGCAGATTTAAAAGATAATGTTTCAATTTTTATAACTGGTTCTAATAGTGATTTGTTATCAGGAGAACTTGCTACTCACTTAGCAGGGAGATATGTAAGCTTTAAAGTTTCTCCATTTACTTTTAAAGAAGTATGTGAATTAAAAGGTATTTTAGATAAAGATAAATACGATTTAGTAAAATACTTTAATGAGTATGTTATATGGGGTGGCTTACCACAAAGATTTATGCTGACTAGTGAAGAACAAGTTAGAACTTATTTAACAGATATATATAATTCTATTGTAATAAAAGATATTATTGAAAGATTTGGAATAAAAGATTTAGATCTTTTTAATAGAATAGTAGAATATATTGTTACAACACCATCACAAACTTTTTCGGCAGAAAATTTAGTTAATTATTTTAGTGTGAATGATGATAGAGGAGTGACCAAAAATACTTTGTATAATTATTTAGAATACATGTCGAAGGCAATGTTAATTAGCAAAGTAGATCGTTATGATGTTAGAGGTAAAAGAATACTGAATGGTAAATATAAATATTATTTAACAGATTTAGGTATTGGTCAAGTTATGAATACTTCAAAAAAACCACAAATGGGTGCATATTTAGAAAACATTGTATTTAATGAGTTGATATCACGTGGATATGATGTTAAAGTAGGAACTTTAGATAATGGCGAAATTGATTTTATGGCTTTAAAAGACGGAAAAAAAGAGTACTATCAGGTATGTTTTCTTCTTGGTGATAATGAAAGTGTAATTAATAGAGAATTTAAATCTTTAAAAGAAATTGATGATAATTACCCAAAATTTGTTATATCAACAGATACTTTTGATATGTCAGAGGATGGTATTATTCATAAAAATATTATAGATTGGTTATTAGAAAGATAAAAAGTTAAAGGAATCACTTATATAGAGGTTTCTTTTTTAAGAAGTAATAATCAAAAAATTAAAATAAAAAAGGTAATTAAAGGCAGACTCTTTCGAATGTTTCCGGAAGAGTCTTTGTATGATTTATTAATCCTAATATTTAGATCCTTATTCATTTTATTTTACCAATTTCTTAACATGTTGATTGTCATTATTATCAAGTTGGTTAGAATCATTAATTAATTGTTCGATATAGGTTGTTATTTCTTCAATTGTTTGTAAATTTAAATTTTCTAAATTTATAATTTGGCTAGTTGAAAAGGATTTTTTTAAATAGTCAGCGATAGTTTTTAAATCACGAGGTAGTTTTAAGTTATAATAACCTTTTCCTTGAAAACTTAAGTTTGGAGCTAAATTAATAATCATTTTTATTGGAACATTTTGCTTTAGTTTAAGTAATGCATACTTATCTGTACTAATATATACATCATCATTAGATAAATAATTTAAAGGTGAATTAGATTTTGAGACGCTATTTAAAAATAGTAAAACTTTGATACCATTTATTTGAAAGATTTTATTAAGAAAAATTAATTCATTTTGAGATATTTTATCTCTTGTATCTAAAGTACTACTAATTATCATGATGTAATTTTCACATCTTTTGGTATTATTTATAGTAAACATATTAGGATCAAGACTTAGTTTTTTAAATTCTTCTATAAAATCAATTTCATCATCATTATCTTTAGAATTTAATATTTCTAGTAAAAAATCTAAAGTCTTAAAATAGTCGTTTTCAATAAAAACACAATTATTATAATAATCACTTTCAAGCCACAGAACTTGCGTTTTATTTGTTGGAATTTGATGATTACAAAAGACACATTGATAGAAACTTTGAATACCAAAGATATCGGGTTCCTCATCAAATATTAGTTGTCTTATTGGATGATCACATACACGACTATTTTGAAATTCTTTATATTCTTCTTTGGCTTTAATATCTTCTTGATATTTTTGTTTTAATTCATCATACGTATCAATTAATTTATCAAATAATTTTCGATTATTGTGACAAACACTTGATAATGGTAATAAAATACTGTTTTCAATAGTTTTTTTATTTTTAATAATTTCTAATATTTCTTTTTTCTTCATAGTATTTCCTTCTTTCAGTTGTATTATATTGCAACAAATGATATAATACAAATATATATTACTTATGTTATATATAAGTAATACTTATGAGGTGTTTGGGATGAATATTAATTTTGAATTATATAAAATTTTTTATGAAGTTGCTAATTTACAAAGTATTTCTAAAGCAGCTTTAAAATTAATGATTAGTCAACCGGCAGTAACTCAATCAATTAAAACTCTTGAAAATGGACTAGGTGGTAAGTTATTTATAAGAACTCCTAAAGGGGTAGTTTTAACAAATGAAGGAGAGGAATTATTTAGCTATATTAAAGAAGGAATGAATTATTTTATTAATGGTACTAATAAATTTAATTCTCTTAAAAATTTAGAAGAAGGTGTTTTAAATATTGGTTCGACAACAACTATTTCAGAGCATTATTTAATTTCTTATTTAAAACAATTTCATAGTAAATATCCAAATATTGATATAAATATTACTAACGATTTAACGGATAATTTAATTAAAGATTTAAGAAATGGGACGCTTGATATAATAATTACGGCTATTCCAAGTAATAAAATTAAAGATATTGAATATAGGCAAATAACCGATTTAAATGATGTTTTTGTTGGTGGTAGTTTATATAAAGATAAAGTTTATAGTGATATAAATGATTTGTTGAAAGAAGATGTTTTACTTCAAAAAACTCCATCTGTTACAAGAAATAATTTTAATGACTTTTTAAAAGAAAATAAACTTGAGTGTAATCCGAAAATGGAAGTAGTAAGTCATGGATTACTTACAAGTCTTGCAGAAAATAATTTTGGTATTGCCTTACTTACTAAAGAATTTATAAAAGATAAATTAGATAAAACTTTATTTGAAGTAAAAACAAGTATAAAAATACCTAAAAGAAAACTCGGATATGCTATTAAAAGTAATAATATTCCAAGTTTTACAGCTTTAAAATTTATAGAAATATTAACTGAAAAAATATGATTACAAGATATTCAACAGGCAACTGAATTACTTTCAAGATATTATGATAATAAACCAAAAATTAAAACATATATAAATAATAAAAGATAATTGATTTATGGTTCAATTATCTTTTGCCTTTTTGTACTTCTTCTATTCTTTTGTATAAAGTTTTAAATTGCTCTTTGTCACTATTTTGTCTTTCTTGTTTTCTTAATATATTATCTAAAAGATTTTCAATTTCCGTAAGTTCTAAAGAAATAGCACTTTCAATTGTTACTTTGTTTTCCATTAGAGGTTGAATTTTTTGAGGATCAATATTTTCTAATTTTTCATTTGCTTGATTAAATTGGCTAGTTACTTTTTTAATTCTAATAAGTAAATTCTTTTTAGTTTCTTTATCTTTGATATTTTCTAATTTGGTAAGTGAATTAGCGATTCGTGCAAAAAAATCAGTTTTTGTTTTTGAACTAAGTAAATATCTATCTTCATAAATATCAGTACTTTTAGAATCATATTTAAGAGTAGTTTCTTTCTTCTCTTCTAATTCATTTTCTTCGGTTGATTTTAAAATAATATCTCCATTTTTTAATAAATCATTTTTAATATCTTCGTAGAGTTCTTCAAATTTAGCAATTCCTATTATTGGAAGTAATATATTAATAAATGGTATTAACATATATAGTGAGATTTTTAGTATTTCAATTATTTTTTCAGATAATACTTTTTTCTTAGATATTTCCAAATATCCTTCGCTTTTTAATTTATCAGTAATTGCTTTTTCAATTAATGTCATTCCTCCGATACTTAAAATTGTTGTAGTTAAATAAAATTCTAACATCAAGATTCCTCCATTCGATTACATATTATAGTATAAGTAAATATTCAAGTCAATTTTTGATTTAGAAAAATAAAAAAACTAGATATTTCTATCTAGTGATTTCAATTATGGTAGCGAGAGAGGGATTCGAACCCACGACCCACCGGGTATGAACCGATTGCTCTAGCCAACTGAGCTATCTCGCCATCAACAAAACATATACATGATATCATAAAATAAAATCTTTGGCAAGACTATTTTGCCTTTTTTTAGAAAAAAATGCTTAATTAATTTTTTATGTTAGTAAAAACTTAATTTTTTTTAAAACTTAAGGCTTGTTTTTCTTGAAAAAAAAATATTATCATGTATAATTATATCTATAAGGTAGGTGTTTTAAATTGTATACGAGTGTTGATCTTGGTAGTCATTCGATTAAAATAGTCGTATCTGAAAAATCAGGTGATAAGTTTTATGTTTTAGCATCTACCAAAGTTAGAAGTTTAGGAATTAAAAAAGGAATTATTAAAGATAGAGATTTAGTTATTAAAAGTTTGCAAGAAGCAATTTTAAATATTAATCAAGATTTAGGAATAGAAATTAAGAAAGTTTTACTTAATTTCCCTTTATTTTGTGTTAATACTTCAATAGAAACAGCAGAGATTGAAACAAATGGTATGATAACTGGTGAGGATATTCAAGAAGTAATTAAAAAATCAGTTCTTGAAAATATTAAAAAAGAAGAAGAAGTTTTATACCTAGAACCAATTGTTTTTGATATTGATAGAGAATTACAAGTTGTTGATCCAAAAGGGTTAACAGGTGAACGACTTCAAGTTAGATGTGCTGTTTCAACAATTGAAAAGAATTTTTTATATGAATACCTAAAAATATTAAGTGATGTTGGACTTGAAGTAGTTGATATAACTTATGGAGTAGTTGGGGATTACTATGAGAGTTCAAATCGCGATACTAATTCAAAACTTGGAGTTGTTGTAAACTTTGGATATGGAAAAACCGAGATTGCTATTTTTAATAAAGGGATAATGTTAAAAGGTTCTATTCTTCCGATTGGTAGTAATAAAATAGATAAAGATATTAGTTATATATATAAAGTAGATAAGAAAATTGCAATCGATTTAAAAGAAAAATTTGCTGTTGCAGCGAGTAGTTATTCAGATAAATTTGATATTATGGAAGTTTTGAATATTCATGATGAAAAAATTACTATAAATCAACTAGAAATTAGTCAAATTGTTGAAGCAAGACTTTTAGAAATAATAAAAAGTGTCAAAAATGAGATAAATAACTTAACAAATAGAGAAATTAGTTATATAATTGTTACAGGGGGAATAACGAATCTAGTTGGATTTCCATATTTAATGGATTCGGAGTTTACTTGTGATAAGATTATTGGTAACATAACTTCTCTTGGAGTTAGAAGTAATATTTATTCAGCAAGTTTTGGTCTTATAAAATATTTTGATTATAAAATGCGATTTAGAAATATTGATTATTCTATGTTTAGTCGTGATGAGATAAATGAACTAACAGCAAAGAAAAAGAAAGTAAGCACGAAAGAAAATTTACTTAATAAGTTTGCGGCTTACTTAAAAAATTGAGGAGGATAGTGTATGCTTAGTGGATTAGAAATGGATCAATTGGCGAAGATTAAAGTAATAGGTGTTGGTGGTGGTGGCGGAAACGCTGTTAACCGAATGATCGAAACTGGAGTTAAGGGAGTAGAGTTTATAGTTGCTAACACTGATTATCAAGTTTTAAGTAAATCAAAAGCCGATGTTAAAATTCAACTCGGAAAACAATTAACAGAAGGACTTGGAGCTGGTGGCAAGCCTGAAGTAGGACGTGAATCGGCTGTTGAATCTAAAAAAGAAATCGAAGAAGCTTTAAAAGGGGCTGATATGATTTTCATAACTTGTGGAATGGGAGGAGGTACTGGAACTGGTGCTGCCTCAGTAGTTGCAGAAATTGCTCAAGGATTAGGTGCTTTAACTGTTGCAATTGTTACTAAACCATTTACATTTGAAGGACGTCGTCGTATGGAAAATGCTATGGGTGGACTTGAAGAGTTAAAAAAACATGTTGATACTTTAATTGTTATACCAAATGATAGATTAAGAGAAATTATTGATAAATCAACTCCGTTAATTGAAGCATTTAAAGAAGTTGATAATGTTCTTCGCCGAGGAGTTCAATCAATATCTGACTTAATTGCTGTTGTGGGACTTGTTAACCTTGACTTTGCCGATGTTAAAGCAGTTATGGAAAAATCTGGAAATGCCATTATTGGAATTGGTATTGGAATGGGTGAAGATAGAGCAATTGAAGCGGCTAAACAAGCTGTTTCATCACCACTATTGGAAACTTCAATTACTGGAGCAACCGATGCAATCATCAACATTACTGGTGGAGTCAACTTAACTTTATTTGAAGCCGAGCAAGCAGCTGAAGTTGTAAGAAGTGCATCTAACAATGATATTAATACAATATTTGGTTCCGTTATTAATGAAAACTTAACTGATGAAGTAATTGTTACTGTTATTGCAACTGGTTTTGATAAAGCAAAACAACAAAGACAATCAACAATTTACGATCAACAAGCGCAACCAAGTAGGGAAATAACTATAATGGATGATGATGACGATGATGATTCAGATTCTGAATATGATTTTCCGCCATTTTTAAGAAATAGAAATTTTTAGAAAATTAAAAGACTTCGATCAACTGAAGTCTTTTTAACATCTATTTTTTTCTTGAAAATTTATTTAGTATTTTGCCAACAATTGTTATGATTTTATCACTATTTTTAGTAGCATATTTTTTTCCTATTGCTTTACCTCCAACTGTGATACTTGAGATAATACTTGAAATAATTAAAGCAGTTATTGTTGCGTCTATTTTAAAATTATTACTAAGATAAATTGCTATCATCGCTCCCATACTACCGGATATAATTCCACAAATATCACCAATTACATCATTACAAAAATTTGAGATATTACTACTATTTTTTATTAATTTAATTCCTACTTTAGCCCCTTTTACTTTACTTGATGCCATTGCATGAAAGTTTGCTTCTTTAGCAGTTAGGACACTAGTTCCAATAATATCAAATAAAATTCCAATAAAAATAATAACAATTGTTATTACAATTAAAACTAAGAAATTACAATTATTTGAAATTGTATTAGAAACACCACTGACAATTAAAGAAATAAAAAAAGTGAGTAAGAAAGCTTTAATAATCCAAGGATCATGTTTTTTCATATTCACTCCTATTTTAGAATTTAAAGATTATGTGGTAATACTATAAATTAATTTTACGGCTTGAGGTCGAGTTGAATTTCTCTAATTCTTACCCCCGGTTACCCAGTTAAAAAAAGGCTATTTCTATTTAAAAGAATTAATTAAGTGTTGCCAACATTAATCACTCGATCACCACTTAGTCCGCACTTCAATCCTTATAGTACAAACACCCTAGAGGTTTTCCCAAACAAATAATTAGTATTGTTATTCGCTTTTGCAAAATTTCTTTCAACTCTAATATTCATTAATTACCTTAGTATCCCGAAATTTCACGCACGACATATGCATTAAATATTACGAAGTGATAAAAGGATAACATTATATGCCGTTATAACTTCTCCTTAAATCTAAAATTATATACACACCCTTCTTTGGGCAAGAAAAGCATTATATATAAAGTATCATTAGCACAATTAATGGATTTTTAGCCCCATCTTCGAATACTTTATTTGACTAGAATAATGCACCACATAAAAAACATTATACTACATTTTATGATTTTAGTCAAATTTAAATTATCAATGCAGAGAAAAAGAGTAAATTTTCTTCGCAAAAAAAATTTGATATAATTACTACATAATAAAAAGGTGGTAGTAGTAATGAATAGAAAAATGAGAAGAGAATTAAAAAAAGATAAAGATTTA
>JAFURC010000040.1 GCA_017472015.1 Bacilli bacterium | reverse complement strand
TATTTATGAATATAGTAATGGTGTAACAGAAGGTTTTAATAATAAAACAAAAGTAATAAAAAGACAGATGTATGGTCGATGCGGTTTCGACTTACTCCGTCTTAAAATTTTAGTGTAGTTCAACTAACTTGGAGGAGAACCCAAATTTTATATGTTTTTCCTTTTTAAAATATTTTTACTCGTTTTTACTGCTTAAAAATACTTATCAATTAACTCTTTTACAAAAAATTTATACTCAACATCTTCTGTTTCTTCATTTCCATCAAGTAAACAAAGAGGTGGAAATAAAACACACCACCAATTATCTCCCTGTGCTTCACCAAGTGAAATAACTAAAGACTCATATATACCTTCATCATATATTACCCCTTTATAAGTTTTCCTTGGAAAATAGTTATTACCAAATGAAATCGAATAATCTCTATTGGTTGTATCTTCAATTGTAATATTTAATTTATCTAAATTTTGATTTATAATTTCTCTTGCTTCTTCAATCGAATTAGCAGATTTAAGTAAATTATAAATTTCTTTTTCAACATTCTTTTTAACTTGCATTTTCTCTTCAATATCAAGGGAATCATTACTATTAGAAATTATTCTAATGCGAATTGCTTCTTTAGGAATTATAAGATTTTCACTTTTATCTTTAACTAGTAACACGATAATAAATGCTATGATAACCAAAATAATAGTTTGTTTTTTCAAAAAAAATCACCCTTTACATAATCATAATGAGTGATTTAAAAAAATTTATTCAACTAAATCAATATTTTTAAAAATAAATATCATTCGATCTCTTTCTTGCATATCTTTTTTAGCAATAATTTTTACATTTTTTAAATATTTATTAATAAGAGAAATTATTTTATCTTTTTGCTTATTTCCTATTTCAAAAGCAATTAAATATCTATCATTCAAATAATTTTCACAAGATTTTAATATTCTTTCATAAAATTCTAAGCCATCATTATTAGCATATAAAGCAAGATGTGGTTCATTTTTTAAAACAATATCCGAAACTTCGTCTGATTCACTAACATAAGGAGGATTAGATATAATTACATCAAATTTTGAAGAAATATTTTGAAATAAATCTGATTCAATTATCTTAACATCTACTTCTAAATTTTTAGAATTAATATTAATAACATCAATTGCATCATGAGATACATCACTTAAAGTTAAATCAAAATTATTATTTAATTTCTTTAAAGTTAAACCAATACAACCAGATCCTGAACATAAATCTAGTATTTTCACATCATTTGAAAAATATTTATCTAAATAATTTTTAGCATTATAAACTAATTCTTCAGTTTCAAATCTTGGTATTAAAACTCTTTTATCAACATAAAAATCAAAGCCATAAAAATTAGTTTTACCTAAAGCATATTGAATTGGTTCACCTTTTTTAATACTTTCTAAACATTCTTTATATTTTAAAACTTTTTCTTCAGTAACTAAATCATTTAAATGTAAGTTTAATTCTAAAGGATTTTTATCTATAATACTTGCTAATAATAATTTATTTTGATCTTTATGTAAAACTTGATTACCTAAACATAGTAAATCTTCAATTCTCAAATTATTCACCCGCAAGTTTTCTTTTTTGATCTTCATCAATTAAGGCTTCAATGATTTCATCCATATCGCCTTCCATAACGCGATCAAGTTGTTTGGTAGTAAAACCAATTCGGTGATCAGTAACTCTGTTTTGAGGATAATTATAAGTTCTAATTTTTTCAGATCTATCCCCTGTTCCTATTTTACTTCTTCTAATTGCCCCATTTTCAGCTTCTTCTCGAGCCACCATTTCTTCATAAACTCGGCTTTTTAAAATTTTAAAGGCCATTTCACGGTTTTTAATTTGACTTCTTTCATTTTGACAAGTAACAACTATTCCTGTTGGAATATGAGTCATCCGAACAGCACTATCAGTGGTATTTACATGTTGCCCACCAGCTCCACTACTTCTATAGATATCAACTCTTATATCACTTTCTTTAATATCAACTTCAATATCATCAGCTTCTGGCATTACTAAAACAGTTGCAGTTGATGTTTGGATTCTTCCATTGGCTTCAGTAGTTGGAATTCTTTGAACTCTGTGAGATCCACTTTCATATTTTAGTTTTGAATAAACATTTTTACCTTTTACCATAAATTCAATTAAAGTATAACCACCACTGGCTCCATCAACAGCATTCAATACTTCAACCTGAAAACCACTTTTAACAGCATATTTTTCATACATTCTGAATAAATCCCCCGCGAAGATATTCCCTTCATCTCCTCCAGCAGCTCCACGAATTTCCATTAAAGCATTTTTTACATCATTTTTATCTTTTGGGATTAATAATTTTTCAAGTTCATGTTCTAAATCTATTTTTCTACTACTTAAATTTTCAATTTCTTCAGATGCAAAGTCTGCTAAGTCTTTATCTTCTAACATTAAATTAGCTTCTTCTAAATCATTTAAAACACTTCTATACTCACGAAAACACTTAACTGTATCCTCAATTGTTGATAATTCAATTGCTAACTCTCTTGATTTTTTAACATCAGAAATAACTTCAGGATTCATTAACAATTCATTTATTTCTTCAAATCTTTTTTCTACTAATTCTAATCTTTCAATCATAAATTCACCTAATTATTCACTTAAGTCTTCTTCATCTAAAACAACTAAATCTGCTAAATCATCATCAGTTGTATCATCAAAATCATCATCGACATCAACATCATCTGTATATTCATCACCATATTCATCTTCAATTATCTCATTATCATCTTTAATTTCATCAAGTTCAATATCATCTTCTTCAATTGAATCAACAATAATTTTATCAGATGTATGTCTTTTTCTTAAATCCCAAACTCCATCAAGTAATATAAATCTTTTATCAGTGGTTAAAGAAGTATAATAATCACCTATTTTATTTTCAATTGTTGAACTAGGAAGTTCTAAAATACTAACAATTTTAGTAAATAATTCTAAAGTATTAATACCTTTCTTTTCTTTATCTAAAATCATAAATGTAATATCCTTATAAGATAAATTCTCTACTTCTTCTTTTTTAATCTCTTTCATAATTCCTCCAATTAAATAAACTTAATTTATATGATTTTTATCATTATTTCAAATAAATCATCAATTATTTTATATTTAACATAAAAATAATCATCATTATTTTCTAAAACTAATACTTCTATTTGAAAACTAATTTTATTATTAGTTTTATCACAAATTAAACAACTTTTATCTTTAAAATTAAATAATATTTCTGATTCTTTTGTTATTCTTTTTAAAGTATTTAATTTTTTGTCAAGAATCATTTTATCATTATTATCTAAAAACTTGATTTTATTGTTTATTAAAATTCCTTTTATATTGTATTCATTTTCTTCGTTTATTAAACAATATTTTACTAATAAATTAATTTTTCCCATACAACACCAACATGTAATAATACATATCGACATGCATTATATCACAAATGTTGGAATTTGAACACATATTTTTATATTTTTTTGAAGATAATAAAAATAGGTGATAAGATGAAGTTTTTTAAAAAATGTATAAAGTTATTTATTAGTATTATTTTTTTAGGGGTATTTTTAATATCAGGACTTTATTTATATGCGAAGATGTTACCGAAACTTGATTTAAATAAAACTGGAAGTTATTATTTATATGATAATAACGAAGAGCTTTATTTTCAGGGAAATGGGACAAGTGAATGGGCTAGTTTAGATAGTATTAGTAAATATGTAATTGATGCTACTATTATAATAGAAGATAAAGGATTTTATTCACATAGTGGATTTGATATTTTAAGAATAGGAAAAGCAATGCTTACTAATATTACCAGTGGAAGTTTTAAACAAGGAGCATCAACTATTACACAGCAATATGCAAAAAATTTATATTTAGAATTTGATAAAACTTGGGAGAGGAAATTACATGAACTTTGGTATACTATTCAAATTGAATCTCACTATGAAAAAGATGATATTTTAGAAGGTTATTTAAATTTAATTAACTATGGTCATGGTAATTATGGAATTGAAAATGCTAGTAAGTTTTATTTTAATAAAAAAGCAAGTGAATTAACTTTAGCCGAAAGTGCTATGTTAGTTGGTATTCCTAAATCTCCTTCTAATTATTCACCCCTTGTTAATTTAGAAGTTGCCAAAGAAAGACAAAAGTATATTTTAAATACTATGTTAAAAAATGAACTTATCAAAGAAGATGAATATAATGAAGCAATAAATGAAGAATTGGTTTTCTATGGTAAAAAAGATAAATTAAATTTAAATACCATTATGTATTATCAAGATGCCGTTATTAAAGAGTTAAGTGAAATGAACAATGTCATTGAAACTTACATGCAAAGTGGGGGAATTAAAGTTTATACAACTCTCGATATAAATGCCCAAACTAGTTTAGAAGAAAGTATAAAAAATAATATCCAAGATAATGATACTATTCAAGCAAGCGGAATTATGATTAATCCAAATACAGGAGGTGTAATTGCTTTAGTTGGAGGGCGTGACTATAACAAAAGTCAATATAATCGGGCAATTAGTTCAAAACGTCAAGTTGGTTCAATTATGAAACCATTTTTGTACTACAATGCTCTTGAAAATGGATTTACCGCGAGTACTTCTTTTCTATCTCAAGAAACGAGTTTCACACTTGGAATTGATAATGTTTATTCTCCAAGAAATTATAATAATTTATATGCCAACAAACCTATAAGTATGGCATCAGCTATATCTTTTTCCGATAATATTTATGCTGTAAAAACACATTTATTCTTAGGAAGTGAGAACTTAGTTGACACCGCTAAAAGAGTAGGAATTGAAACCAAACTTGAACCAATTGCCTCTCTTCCTTTAGGTACAGTTGAATTAAGTCATTTAGAAATTACTAATGCCTATGCAACTTTAGCCAGTGAAGGAATTAAACATGAACCTTATTTTATTGAAAAAATAACTGATATGGAAGGTAATATCTTATATGAACATAAAGATACCAGTGAAGTTGTTTTAAATAAAAGTTTAACATACATCCTAAATGATTTATTAAAAGGAACCTATGATTATAATATGATTGATTATACTTATCCTACTAATATTTCAATTTCATCACTTTTAACTCATGATTATGCAATTAAATCCGGATCAACCGATACTGATAATTGGATAATTGGTTTTAATCCTGATGTTGTAACTTCTATTTGGATTGGATATGATGATAACAAAGAATTAGGTAGCAATGATTTTAAATACTCCAAAAAGATTTGGGCAAATGCCATTGAAAGTTATTTAAAAGATAAAGAAGTATCTTGGTATACAATACCTGATAATGTTGTTGGCGTAATCGTTGATCCTATAACTGGTAATCTAGCAACCAACGAATCAACCATAAAAAAAATCCTTTATTATATTAAAGGAAGTGAACCAAATTATACTCAACAAGTATTTGATGAATATGAAAATAATTTAAATTTAGAATTAAATAAAGAAAATGATGGAGCTATAGAATAATCTCAACTTCATCATTATTTTTAAGTAAAAAAGCATTTGCATCATCAGTATCTAAATGAATTTCATAATATGATTCAGGATTATCTTTTAAACGAACATTTTCAAGAATTCCTGATTTTTCGCCATTTATTTTAATCTTAACTTCATCTATTCCTTCCAAACCATGAACTTTTCTAATATTCTCATTTACATGAATATGACGAGTTGCTATTATTCCCGAATTTCTTTCAATACTTCCATTTGGTCCTTTAATTGTAACACATGAAGCTCCTTCTAAATCACCAGAATCACGTACAGGTGGATTAATTCCTAATTTATAAGAATCAGTTTTAGAAACTTCTACTTGAGTATAACTTCTACAAGGTCCAAGTACTCTTAACCCTTTTATTTCTCCTTTAGGACCACTTACATCAACTAATAAATCACTAGCAAATTGACCTGGTTGATTTAACATATTTCGAATATTCATATTAATATCACCAAATAAAATTTTATAATCTTCATGATTTAGATGAACATGTCGATTACTTATTCCAACACTTACTTTCATTTTTTAACCTTCTTTCTTTAATTATTATATCAAAAAAGATGTATTTTTAAAACAAGTATTCATATTATTAATTGGAGGCAATATGAATAATTATAATTATCAATCTTTTGGGCAATATGATCCAAGTTATATGAAAAGTCAAAATGACCAAAGTTATATGAATAATCAACAACCAAGTTATATACAAAGTCAAAGTACAGCACCACCTGGAGTTGGCTATGTTGATCAAGTAACGACTTACTCTGAAGAAATTTTAAATAAAAACAAAGGAAAAAAAATTAAAGTTTATACATCTTTTTCAGATTCCATAGAATGGCGTGATAAAGTATTTGAAGGTATCCTTGAAGCCTGGGGTAGGGATTTTTTCTTAATTTCTGATAGAAAAAACAATAGATGGTATATGGTTTGGGCAATTTATATTGATTACATAGAATTTAATGAAGAAGTAATTTTTTAATATTGTAAAAAGTGATTAATTTTAGTATAATATCTTTGGTGATGATATGAATAATATTTTAATTTTAAGTATATCTATATTAATTTTAATCATTTTATTTTTAACAATAATTTTAATAATCGGAAAAAATAAAATAAAAGAAATAATTGTTCCTTTAGATACATCTAAACAACAAATAAATGAGTTATTAAAACAAAAATATAAAGTTTATAAAGAAATAATAAATTTCATGAAAGAAAATTTAAGTATTAAAGAAACAGCTTTTAAAGAATTTTTAGATTTTAAAACAACAGAATGCACCCAAAGTGATTTAATAAATATTTTAGATAAAACAACTCATGAAATAAATGACTATGTTTATAACTATGATAATATTTTAAAAGATAATAATTTTTTAGAACTAAAAAGAAAACTTTATAAAATTCAAGTTAATTTAGAAGCAACAATTGATTACTATAATAATAAAATTATTTTATATAATGCCCTAAAATCAAGTGGTCCAACAAGTTTTTCTACTAAATTTTTTGAATTTGATGAATATAATAATGTTTCTAATGAAAAAAAAGAAATCTCGAGGTTAATTAATCTTAATTAGAGATTTTTTTATTTTAATATATATTAAAAAGCTGAAAACTAATAGTCTCCAACTTTATTTTTATTTATAAATTTCTACTTTGATTTTGTTTATCTTTGATGTATAACTAAGTTTTAAATCTTCTCCAGTTACTTTAACATCAACTTCATATTCACCTGGGGTTGTATACTCTGATAAGTCAACGGTTGCGGTTATAGTTGAAGCATCAAGAGCATCTAATAATTCTTTACTTCCTTTAACAATGACGGTAATAGCACTATAATCCTTACTCAATGCAGTGACTTTAAGTCCTTCAGCAAGATTTACTGTTTGAATAGTTATATTTTCAAATTCTTTTTGTTCTTCTTTACCAACATTTACTTTAACTGTGACAGTTTTTTCACTCATATCACGAACGCCAGTTGGTTTTTCTAAGTTAACATTGAATTCTTTGTAATCAGATAGGTTAGTTATATCAATTTTAACAGGTACATATTCAATTGTTTTTAAACTTTCTTCATCACCATAGATTGTGATATTTGAAACACTTGTAGTAGTTGATTCAATAGCATATCCAAGAGCAATATCTCCAACTGGAACAACTTTAATTGGTACTACTTTACTAGTTGAAGTAATTGTTAAAGTTGCATCAACAGTTTCTGGAAGAATTTCAACATCAACTATCTCACCAGCATTATTGTATGCTACTAATTTATTATTATTGATAACACTTTCTCCAATTGTTGGATCTACTAAATTATCAACATCAACTAAGGCTTTTACATAAGCAACTTCTTCCAGTTTTTTAGCTGATCCTTTAATTGTTACTTCAGTTTTGGATAAACTAATTTCACTTATATCAAGTTTATTATCCAGATTATTTCTATGCAAGACTTCTGCCGTAACTTCTCTTGTTGAACTTACTTTGTCATAGATATTAACAGTTACTTTACTAGGATCAATTTTATATTCAACAGAGGAAATTGCTTGGCGATATTTTAAACTTACTTGATGAGTTCCTGCTGATAATTCGCGTAAATCAACTGATATTTCTTGACTTGGATATTGTTTTGCTAAATAAATATCACTTTTTCGACCAATTAAAACAACATCAACACTTTCAGGTAATCCCTCAACTACATAGGCTTCTTCATTGTAAATTGCATTTACTGGTTGGCTATATAAGATTTCTGCCGAATTATCAATAAGAGCACTAGAATTTTTATCAACCATATAAAAAGTTAAGAAAGCAAGTAATAAAGAAATTACTATTAAAGATTGTTTATTGGCAAATAATTTTTCTAATCCTTTATTATTATTACTAAATAACTCAGATACTTTTAAGAATAACTTCATAATCGGAGTAATAATTATTTTATCAATTAAACGAATAATTTTTCCAATAAAAAGGCATATTTTTTTAATTATCTTCTTCATAAATATCCTCCTCATCTACGTCTACTAATTCAGTATCTACAGTCTTTGGTCTTAATTCATCTATTAACATCATTCTAGCATCATCAAGTGATAAATTATAGAATAATTCTCCTTTAACAGCAATTGAAATACGACCAGTTTCTTCTGAGACAACAATGCTAATAGCATCAGTTTCTTCAGCAATTCCAAGAGCTGCTCTATGACGTGTTCCTAAACGTTTATTTAGTTTTATATTGTTACTTGTTGGAAAAACAGCTCCAGCACAACTAATTCTATTTCCTTGAACAATTACAGCACCATCATGAAGTGGATTATTAGGAAAAAATATTGATACTAATAATTCATTTGATAAATCAGCATATAATGGTTTAGCTTTATCAATATAATCTGATAAACTAATATCTCTTTCAAGAACTATTAATGCTCCAATTCTTGTTTTTCTACAATAATCAACGGCTTGAATAATTTCATAAACTAATTTTTCACGTTCATCAACTGTTAAAATCTTATGACGACCTAAAAGTTGACTTCTTCCAAGTTGTTCTAAAGCCCCACGAATTTCAGGTTGAAAAATAATTATTAAAGCAAGAGGCCCCCATTCAATTACATATTCAAGTAATAAACCAACGGTTGTAAACCCAACATAATCACTTATTACTTTAACTAAAACTATTACCAAAACACCTTTTATTAAAAGGGACATTTTTACATTATTTTTAAAATTCTTTAAAATATAGTAAAACATTACCCAAACTATAGCTATATCAATAACATTTTTTAAAATGCCAAAAATACTATCTAATGTCATAAATAATCTCCTTTACAACTAAAATCTATTTATTTTACTTAATAAGTATAACAAAAAAAAAGAATTTAGTAAATAGGCTGAATTTACTAAACCTAATAAGTTTTCTTAAATATCTTTTAAATATCTTTTTTATTATAAATTGTTAAATATTTTAATACCAAACCAATTAATAATAATATTAAACTTTGAAGAACAAATACCAATATTTCAAGTGAAAAACTAGAATAAGGAAGGGCATAAAACCAATGACCAATTAGAATGGGCATTTTAAAAATAGAATTTATTTTACCATCTAATTTAACAGGAACAAAGAAAGTTAAGAGAATTAATATTATTAATAAAAGAGTAGTTTTATTTTTAAACTTTTGATTAAAATAAAAGATAATAATGGAAATTAAATTTATAAATGTAACTGTTTTAATTAAAGTAAAAATAAAATAAGTTAAATTAGAAATATTATAGTAATAATAAGGAATTATTTCTATCTTAAAATCAACTGATATTAAAGATGTGAATATACAAAAGAAAAAACTAATTATTAAACTTAAAAATACATACATTAAGTTTTTCTTTAAAGAAAATTTTAAATATTCTTGATAATTTTCATGTCTTAAAATAATATTACTCTTTTTAAGTTCACTTGATAAACTTATAATATTAATAGAAATGGATAAAATCAAAAAAATTAGATGAAAATTAATAGTAAAACAATTTATTAATTGATTAAATAAATTAGCATTTAATAAAGAATCCATAAAAATTGCTGGTATGCTTCCTATAAAAATAATTAGAATAGTTGCTATTATTGTTTTAGCATTAATTAGGTTAATTAAATTTTTAAATTCTTTAAACATTTTTAATCTCACTTACCATTCCTGCATCAAAATAATAAATATGATCGGATAATTCTTCTAAATCTTCTTTAATATGAGTTGATAAAATTATTATTTTGTTTTCTTTAATTTCTTTTAAATAATTTTTTATTTTTAAAACACTAATATCTTCAATTCCATTAAAAGGTTCATCCAGAATTAAAATATCTGGATTTTCCATAATCGCTGCAGCTATTCCTAGTTTTTGTTTCATACCAAGAGAGTATTTACTATATTTTTTATCTTTTTCAGAAATTAAATTAACAGTTTCTAAAGTATTTAAAATATCTTCATCTTTTATTTTACCTTTTATATTTGCTAAAAACTTTAAATTTTCAAATCCTGTTAAATTACTAAAAAACTTTGGTCCTTCAATTAAAGATCCTAAATTTTCTATAAATTCTTTTTTATAATCTATAACTTTATCATTTATAGAAATAGTTCCAGAATCTGCTTTGTAAAGACCTGTTAATACTTTTAATAAAACACTTTTACCACTTCCGTTTCTCCCACTTAATCCATAAATATTACCAGTTTCAAAATGCATATTCACGTTATTTAAAACAAGATTTCCTTTAAAACTTTTATTTATATTTTTAACATCTATTTTCATACTTCCTCCTTATTATTTTTTTCACAATCGATTATTAATTTTTCTTTATTTTTATAAATTAAATATACTCCAAGTGATAAGATTATATATAAACTTATATTAATTAATAAAATTGGTAAAATCGAAAGCTCTCGCCATGTATTAACATCAAATATTCCAGTCATTGTAAACAATCCCACAAGTCCATCTATTTCTAAAGTATTTTGAATTAAAACATAATCAATTCCAATTTGAAAAAATAAAACAAGTGCTAAATAAACTATAAAAGAAGTAATACAACTAACCACATAATTATGCTTATATCTTAAGCTAATTAAAGCAATATTTAAATAAATTCCTGAAACAATTAAAGAATTTAAAACATAGCAAATTAAAAATAGAATTGGATTATCATTTGATGAAAATACATCAATACTTAAATTTAATTTTGTAAAAGATAGCAATAAACCAATAAAAATTATTAAAAGAGTAGGGAATAACCAAATATAACGATAGACTTTTGTAAATAGTTTCCTTAAAAACTTAGAATACGATTCTCTTGTTAACATATTAATTAAAACTTGATCTTTAAATATTTGATTTATCAAAAATAAAGAAGGAATTACTAAAAATAAAATACAAATTGAATCTAGTATAGAAATTTTACTGCTTATAATATTTGATAAAGTTTCAAAAAAATCTGGTTTTTCCATCTCTTCTAAACTTAGTTGCCATTGTTTACAGATTTCCGTTTCTCTTTCGCTTATATTTGTTGTATTACTACACTTTTCGGAATAATATGATTGTTCACTTTTAAAACTTAATTCATATTCTTGTTTGTAATCTAATGTTTTATAAGTTATAAAAGATAATAAAAAAGTAAATATTAAAATGATTAATAAATTATTTTTTAAATATTTCATATGTACCTACCTTATATATAAATAATATCATGAAAAGATAAAAAAAAGAAGATACTTTTTATATCCTCTTTATAGCATTAATGAATTTATTATTTAACTTCTACTTCAGCGCCAGCTTCTTCTAATTTAGCTTTAATTTCATTAGCTTCATCAACTGAAATATTTTCTTTAACAGCTCCACCGTTATCAGCGATATCTTTAGATTCTTTTAATCCTAATCCTGTGATTTCTTTAATAACTTTGATAACGTTAACTTTAGCAGCTCCTGCATTTACTAATGTAACTGTAACTGCTTTTGGTCCTTCTTCTACAGCTTCTGCTGCAACTGGTGCTGCAACAGCAACGCTACTTGGATCTACTCCAAATTCTTCTTTCATTGCATCTACTAATTCTTTAATTTCTAGTAAATTCATTTCTTTTAATGCACTAATAAATTCATCTCTTGTTAATTTTGCCATTTTATTTTCCTCCCTTATTTTTAATTATTTTCTTCTAAATTTTTAGCATGTAAATCTAAACAAATTGCTAAATCTTTTGGTATTGCAATCATACCACCAGCAAGCATTGTAAGTAATCCTTCTCTTGATGGAATTGTTGCAAGTTCTTGTAATTTATCACTTGTTGTAACTTCATTATCTACTAATCCAACCTTTAAAGTAACTGCTTTATGTTTTTTCATGAAATTTGCAAGTACTTTAATTGGTGCTATTTGATCAACACTATATGCTAAAGCACTAGGTCCATTTAAATGTTCACTGATATCAATATTTAAATCATTTAAAGCTCTTTGCATTAAAGTATTTTTATAAACTTTATATTCACTATCTACTTCTCTTAAAGCTAACTTTAATTCTTTAATTTCAGCATCAGTTAACCCACGATAATCAAATAAAACAACACCATTAGAATTTTCGATTTTTGACTTAATTTCGTCAATTACTAATTGTTTTTGTTCTAATATCTTAGGATTTGCCATATTCCCTCCTTTAATTGTTAATTTATTCTTATGCCAAATAAGTAAAAAGTCCTTAAACTACTAAGGACTTTTAATAACTATTAAAATTATTATTTCGAGTCCTCGGTAGGATTTACAAATTACCTACTGTCTTTGGCACCACATCAATAAACTTATACTATTATATCATTATTTTTTTATTTGTCAAATGAATTAACATTAATTTTAATTCCAGGACCCATTGTAGATGAAACGCTAATATTTTTAACATAATCACCTTTAACAGTTGCTGGTTTTAATTTTAAAATTGTACTTACAAATGTATTTAAGTTTTCAAGTAATTTTTCTTCATCAAAACTTGCTTTACCAATGATACCATGAATATTTCCAAAACTATCTGTACGGTATTCAACACGTCCTGATTTTACATCATTAATTGCTTTTGCAACATCTGTTGTAACTGTTCCAGTTTTAGGGTTTGGCATTAAACCTTTAGGTCCTAAAACACGACCAAGTTTACCAAGAAGTGGCATAGCATCTGGAGTAGCGATTAAAGTATTAAAATCAAACCAATTTTCTTTTTCGATTTTTTCTACCATATCGATATCACCTACATAGTCAGCTCCTGCTTCACGAGCGGCTTTCCCGGCATCTCCTTTAGCAATAACTAATACTTTTTTAGTTTTTCCTGTTCCATTAGGTAATACAACTGCTCCTCTTAATTGTTGATCAGCTTTTTTAGTATCAAGGTTTAAATACATTGCAACTTCAATAGTAGCATCAAATTTAGCATTTGAAGTTTCTTTAACCAACTTAACTGCTTCTTCTTTTGAATATAATTTGCTTTTTTCAAATTTTTCTAAAGCTTCATTATATCTTTTTCCTCTTTTTTTCATTTTTACCTCCTTGTGGTTCAAGCGGACACAATCCTTCCACATAGGCTTAACCTATATGATTATTTTATTATTTTTATTTTACTTCAATTCCCATGTTAAGTGCTGTACCTTTAACAATCTTAACTGCTGCTTCAAGGTCATATGCATTTAAATCTGGTAATTTAATAGTAGCAATTTCTTTAACTTGTTCTTCTGTTAAACTTCCAACAATTTCATTTTTACCTTTAACAGAACCTTTTTGTACCTTAGCAAATTTCTTAATTAAGAATGCTGTAGGTGGAGTTTTAATAACAAAATCGAAACTTCTATCATCATAAATAGTAATTTCAACTGGTGCTACATCTCCCATCTTATCTCTTGTTGCATCATTGTACTTAGTACAAAATTCTTGCAAATTAATTCCTGCTGGTCCTAAAACTGTTCCAACTGGTGGAGCAGGTGTAGCTTTACCAGCTTGAATTGCTAATTTAATTTTTTTAACAACTTCTTTTGCCACGAAAAACACATCCTTTCATTTTTTTGACTATTTTCGTGAGTGGTCCAAATAGCTAACTTTGTCCGCATTATCTATTATAAGTTAGGACATTTGCCTCCCACTAAATCTATATTAATAAAATATAGCGGTATAATAATAACACTTTTTTATCTTAAAATCAATATTTTTTATTCACTTTCTTACTAAATCGCCAATGGTTTTGACATCTTGACCATTTATTTCAGATATTTTTAATTCAATTAACTCCAAAAATTCAATTGGTAAACTCTCATTCCCATAGATATGCATACAATAAATATCATGTAAATCTTTATCTTTCATTAAAGGATAGGTAATCCAATCAATACTTCTACATAGACTAGTCATCATAATCATATTAATTTTCTTAATATTATCTTCTAAAGAATCTTCTTTCTTGTACCACATACTTGTATCAATTAATTTTATCATTTTTAATCTATAATCAAATAACAAATTAACTAAACACATATCTTCCATATAAATATCAGGATATTTTGTTATTTCATCTTTCGTATCTAAGATTGCTTTTTTCAAATCCCTTAGTAAAAGTTTTTTAGAAAAACCAGATACAAAAGGTTCTCCTCTTAAATAATTCATTGTATAGCCACTTATTAAATTTGTTCCCTTATAAATATATATATCCTTCGGAAAAGAAATAACATCAGATTCTAAATTATCAAAATATATTTTTCTTCTAGTATCCATAATATGATAAAGTTTGATAATTTCATCTTTATTTAAAAAATAACAACTACCTTCTTTACCTCTTTGCAAAAATTCTAATCTTCTTAGTTTATCAAGATCATTTATATCAACCAAAACCCGACTCATGTTACGCCTTCTTAATTTGACTTAATTCACATTCAATTGTTGTTTCTTGACCAAACAAGTCAACTAAAGCATTAACAAGTTTTTGTTCTTCATCAATTGATTCAATTTTACCAAACATTCCAGAGAATGGACCATCAACAATCTTAATTTGATCTCCAACTTCTAAATCATTTTTAATATCAATTCGTTGCATTCCCATACTATTTAAGATATTATCAACTTCATAAGGTTGTAAAGGTGTTGGTTTTGCACCCTTTCCACTTGATCCAATAAATCCTGTTACTCCTGGTGTGTTTCGAACAATAAACCAAGCCTCATCACTCATAACCATTTCAACTAATATATAACCTGGAAATATTTTTTTTATTTTTTCTTTTTGAACACCATTTTTTTCTTCAATAACTTTTTCTTCTGGAACGATTACACGATAAATATAATCTTGCATATCCATAGAAGTTGCACGCATTTCTAATTTTTCTTTTACTTTATTTTCATGTCCTGAATAAGTATTAACGACATACCATTGTTTTTCTTCCATTTTTAACCCCTCACTTTATACTAAACTCTTAACAAGAGCCATAACAAGTTCAATTACATAAAAGTATATTCCAAAAAATAATACAAATGAAATAGTTGCTAAACTATATTTAACCATATCTTTCTTATTTGGAAAATGAACTTTACTCATTTCTTTTTTGATTTGTTTAAAAAGACTTTCTTTCTTTTCAACTTTTTTTTCTTTTTTTAAATCCTTTTTAACTTCTTTTTTACTTTCTTTCTTCTTCATATATTTCTCCCTTTTTTAAAGTAAATAAAAAACACTTCCGTGTTCATGCTTATAAAATAACATATTTTACGCACAAAATCAAGTGTTTTTTCTATTTTAAAACAAATGTAAAGATAAATAAACTAATTAAATAAACAAGTGTTATAAATGTTGGAAGTAATAAAACATTAACATAAGCAGCCTCATTAGTAAACATTTTTTCTCTTTCTGGATTAAATGCTTTTCCTATTTCAGTTGTTTTAGTTTTTCTTAAACTATTTGTATTTTGATTACCATTAAGTTCTTGTTGTTTTTTCACTAAATAATCATTTATATAAGTTAAATTAAGTCTTCTAAATACTTCTTCATAATATTCATATATTTCATCAGGTATTTGCCCATTTTGATTAAATTTTTCTAAATTAGTTTGTAAAAAATTAAAATGTTCTTGATTCATATTACCATCAACTGGCATCTTATTATAAGCCATAAGTCCTATTTTACAATCTTGAAAAATATTAATTCTTTTAGCATTTTCATTTATTCCTAAATCATTTATTACATTTCTAAAAGAATTAAAAGTTAATCTTCCATTTTCTAAAATAATTTTCTTAGGATTAAAATCATATATACAAAAACCATAATTATGTAATCTTTCAAGCCATGAATCTAATTGAATTAAAACCGTTGTTAAACTTTCTTTATCATAATAAAGTTCTTCAAGTAAATCATAAAGGGTCATCAAATCACCTCGATTATATAGTTATCTATCTTAATTAAAGTATATCATATTTTTTTTAAATTAAAAGAAAAAATTGATATAAATTACTAGAGAGAGTTAATTTAAATAGTAAATTATAGTTTGCTATTATACTGAAATTTAGTATTAGAATTAATTTACAAAAAAATAACTACATCATTTCTAAAAGTAAATTGCGTTTTTTTTACATAAAGTGAAATTTACTTTTAAAATCAATATCTCTTTATTTCTAAAAGTAAATTACAGTTTAATATATTCATTATTTAAAATTAATTAAAAGTTAAATTTTATAATTCGTAAATAGAAAAAAATATTAGATAAAATCTATAACTAATAAAATCTAATATTTCCTAAATAAATCTATAATAAAAATTAATAAATACAATTTATCCTGATATATAAATAATCAAACTTTTTGATAGAATTGTTTGAAAATATTTAGTTTTTAAAGTATTTAAAATATGCAATAAATAAAATTCTGATTCAATACTTACTTTATAAAAGTCATACCACAAAGGTAAAACATGTATATAAACTTTTAAATTCTTGCGTAATTCATATTCATCATATAAAATCCAATAATTTCCTGGCGGATAAGTTTGATCATCTCCGTACTCATGTTTTTCAGTTTTTACATAAAATTTTCCATAATTATGTTCTTTTTGCCAATCTGATTCGTAATCATAATCATCATCATATCTATTTAATTCTAACGATATTGTTTCTTCTTTATGATTATAAAGCCAAAATTTTTTACAATCAACTAACGTATCAAGTTCATCAAATAAACTATTAATATTTTGATTAAAAACATCTAATTTTAACTCAAATCCTAAAGCATTAGGATATTCAACAACATCATAATTAGATGTATCTATATACTTATTTAATTGCTCTATTACTTTATCTTTATTTTCTAAAATTTTATACTCTACATCATTTTTTTCAATTAATTCTATTTTGGTAACTACACCACAAGTTAAAAATCTTCCCATATAATTCCTCCAATTAATATATTAATAATAAAATTTCCTTTAATAAACTATTTTTTATGATATTATCTTCTAATATATTTATCGAAAAAGTTTTGCTTCCAGCATGATTAATAGAAGCTCCACAATGATAAATAATATTTCTATCAATAATAAAATACCTATCATGAAAATCATTACTATATACTATTTTTAAGTTATTATATTGCTCGTTATATTTATCAATATCTATAGTTTTTAAGTTAGCATTTTCCTTTACAATTAAAATTACTTTTATATTTAAATTTTTAATCATATCAAGAACTATTTTATCTGCATAAGAATCGATTATAATTAATTCATTTTTACATGTTTTAAAGATATCAACTATTTTTGAATATGCATCAAATATTTGACCTTTAAAATAAATTTCATTAATTTGTTTTTTAGTTTCTAAAGCATCAAATAATTTATCAATTTTATTATCATGATCAAGTGTTTTAATTTCTAAATTTGTAAGCCGATTAGAAAAATTATTACTCTTAAAATACCTTCTCATATAAACAAATGCATCCATTATACGAATACTTACAACTTCAGCAACCTCAGTTTTAATGATAGTTGCAAGCATAGCAACTCCCTGTTCAGTAAAAACATATGGTAAATATTTACTATATTCTCCTTGTTTTAATTCTAAGGTTTCAGATTGAGACCTTAGAATTTCATAATACTCTTCACGTGTTAATCTAAACATAAATCTTTCTGGAAACCGATTAATATGTCTTTTTACTGCCAAATTAATTGTTTTTGTTCCATTTTTACATTGATATAATTTAGCTAAATCAGAGTCTAACATAACTTGTTGCCCCCTGATTTCATAAATCATATTTTCGACGATTACATCGTCTTTTACTAATAATTCTTTCATATACCTCCAAAAGATATATTTACTACCTAATAACAAATTAAGTTTAATATATTTACTCTTAAAAATCAATCAAAATTGAATAATTTTTCTAAAGTAATTTTATCGAGTATCTATAAAAAATATTGAAATAAAAAATTACTTATTAATTTTGCGGTCCCAAGTTGGGACCTTAGAATTTCTTGATACACATTATAAGTTAAATGAAACATAAATTTTTCTGTAATTAGATATCTATGAAAAAATCCTAAAGTTAAAAGCTAAAATTTTTATTATAAAAAAAAGAAGTTTTAGATTTTGATTTTTTAATCTAACTCTTCTTCTAATATTCATTATATTAATAAAGATATAAATTCTAAAATTAATATATTAACAACAGCAATAGTAATTACAACTTTTAAAGCCCATTTAAACCAAGTAGTATATTCCACTTTAGCAAGAGCAAGACCACCCATTATAGCACCACAAGTTGGAGTAATTAAGTTAACAAGTCCATTAGCAGATACAAGAGTCATAATAGCAACTTCACTACTATAACCTAAATTAACTGCAAGTGGAGCCGTAATTGGAGTTGATAAGGCTGCTAAACCACTTGATGATGGAACTAAAATTGATAAAATAATATGTAAAATGTAGTTTAATGGAACAAAGATAAATTCAGGTAGTTTATTTAATAAGTTGCTTGCATTATAAATAATATAATTATCTAAATAAGTTACTTGCATCAATACACTTGCACCTCTTGCAACAGCAATGATTAAAATAACACCGATCATATCATTAGCACCATCTATAAAGGTATCAACGATATCTTTTTCTTTCATTTTATTAACAAGGGCAATGATTATAGACATTACTAAAAACCATAAAGCAGCTTCATAGAACCACCAATTACCAAGAGATGATCCTGTTAACCATCCTGAAAATTTATCAAAGAAAGTTATATTAAATTCACCCCAAGGGATAAATCCAATTATCATGATAACAAAAGTAAATCCAAATAAAATTAAAGTTATTTTTTGATTTAAAGTTAATTTTGCTTCTTTTGTTTCTTCTTCTTTTTTAAATTTCTTTTCCATATTCTTTTGTTCACGAAGTGATAAGAAAGTTGAACCTTTATCTTCTTTTACTTTCTTAGCATAGTTCATGACAAAGAAAATTGAAATTAATAAAGTAGTTAACCAAAGTAAGACACCTATAAAGATAACATAACCTTGGTTAGCAGTTATTCCCTCTGGCAAACTACTAATTGCTGCTCCTACTGCAAAAGGATTAATAGTTGATCCTAATACTCCGGATCCAGCTCCAAGTAAAACTATTGCTGATCCTACTAGAGTATCCATTCCGGCAGCCACCATTGTAACTGCAAGTAAAACATAAAACCCAACGGTTTCTTCAAGCATACCATATGTTGTTCCACCTATTGAGAAAATAAACATCAAGATTGGAATTAAAATTAATTCATTTCCTTTTAGCTTTTTAACTAAAACCTTAATTCCAGTTTCAAGAGCACCTGTTTTGGTAACAATTCCTAAGAATCCTCCTAAAATTAGAATAAATATTCCTACATCTACTGCATCAGCAAAACCTAAAATTGGTGATAACAAAATATCTGATAACTTAGCTCCTACAACACCACTACCATTAACAATAGTATCACCTATAAATTCTGCATTTGGCAATAGATGAGAAAGTAGACCTAATCCAAAAATTAGAATTAAGATAATCGAAAAAGCCGATAACATTGTCTTTTTTCTTTTAGCCATATTACTTTCCTCCTATTATTTTTGTACCTACATTAGAAAGAAAAGCTTTATCTGCTTGTTCAAGTGAAGTAATAATTGCTTTATTATTTGAGTTTTCAACGAAGTTTAAACAAGCTTTGATTTTAGGCAACATACTACCACTTGCAAATTCTTTATTTAAAATATATTTTTTTGCTTCTTCAATTGTAATTTCATCAAGACCTATTTGATTAGGAGTATTAAAATTTAAATAAACTTTATCAATAGAAGTTAAAATAAGTAATATATCGGCATTTATTTCTTTGGCTAGTAAAGCACTTGATAAATCTTTATCTATTACCGCTTCAATTCCTTCTAATAATTTTAGTTTATCCGTTTTAATAACTGGTATGCCACCTCCTCCAACAGCGATTACTACAACATCATTTGAAACAAGTTTTTCAATAACTCTTTTTTCTATGATATCTTTTGGTATAGGGGATGGTACAACTCTCCTATAACCACGACCAGCGTCTGATACAAACTTATAACCTTTTTCTTTTTCAATTTTTAAAGCTTCTTCTTCTGTGTAAAAAGCTCCAATTGGTTTTGTAGGATTTTTAAAAGCCTCATCATTTGCATCTACTAACACTTGTGTTATCACGGTTACGCAATCTTTTTTTACTCCTTGCCTTTCCATTTCATCTTGTAAGGCTTGTTGTAATTGATAACCGATATAACCTTGACTCATACTCCCGCATTCAGCAAACGGCATAAATGGAGTTTTAACTTCTCCCACTGCCGAATATTCCATTGCAAGAGCAATTTGACCAACTTGTGGTCCATTACCATGTGTTAAAACAACTTGATTTCCTTCTTTTATTAAATTAACAATTATTTTTGCTACTTTTTCTAATTTAGTTAATTGATCACTTGGATTAGTACCTAATGCATTTCCTCCAAGAGCAATTACAATTTTACTCATTTTTTATCTCCTAAAGTTGCATACATTACTGCTTTTATTGTATGCATTCTATTTTCGGCTTCATCAAATACTTTTGATTTTTCAGAAGTAAATACTTTATCCTCTACTTCCATTTCTTTTAAACCAAATTTTTCATAGATTTCTTGTCCAATTGTTGTTTTTAAATCATGAAAAGATGGTAAGCAATGCAAGAAAATCGCTTTAGAATTAGCATTTTTCATTACTTCTTCGGTTACTTGATATGGTTTTAAGGCTTTTATTCTTGATTCCCAAATATCATCACTTTCTCCCATGGAAACCCAAACATCAGTATAAATTACATGAGCATCTTTGGTTGCTTCCATAATGTCTTCTGTGAAAGTTAAAGTACAATAATTCTTTTTAGCAATTTTTTCACAAGTTTTAATTAATTCCTCATTTGGAAATAATTCTTTAGGACTTGCAATAGTAAAATTAATTCCCATTTTACTACAAGCAACCATTAAAGAGTTAGCAACATTATTTCTTCCATCACCACAAAAGACTAATTTAAGTCCTCGTAAATGACCAAAATTTTCTTCAATAGTCATTAAATCAGCTAGCATTTGGGTTGGATGATATTCATCGGTTAAACCATTCCAAACAGGTACTCCAGCATTAGAACCTAAAGTTTCAACGATTTCTTGAGAAAAACCACGATATTCAATTCCATCATACATTCTTCCTAAAACTTTAGCAGTATCTTCGATGCTTTCTTTTTTACCCATTTGAGAACTTCCTGGTTCCAAGTAAGTTACTCCCATTCCTAAATCATAACCAGCAACTTCAAAAGCGCATCTTGTTCTTGTTGAAGTTTTTTCAAATAATAAAACAATATTTTTTCCTTTTAAATATTTATGATCTTTTCCTTTAATTTTTAATTTTTTAAATTTATGTGATAAATCAAGTAAATATCTAATTTCTTCATCTGAATAATCTAAAAGTTTTAAAAAATTTCTTCCCTTTAAATTCATCTTAATCCTCTCTTTTTAGTGGCATACTCATACATCTTGGTCCACCTCGACCTCTTGATAATTCAGCACTATTCATTTCGATAACTTTAATACCATTTTCTCTTAAATACGCATTGGTTACATTATTACGATTGTAAACTACAACTACACCTGGGGCAATACATAAAGTATTAGTTCCATCATTCCATTGTTCTCTTTGACTGGCAACGTCATCTCCACCTGCACAAGGTAGTAAAGTAATTTCTCTTTCTAAATACTTTGATAAAATATTTTCAAGAGAATCATTGATTTCTTTAACATTTAAATCTTCAAATGAATCAGGATCATTTCCTTCTGTGATTTCAAATACTTGTAAAGTTTTCATGATACCAGGATGATATGTAAATTTATCATAATCAATTTGCGTAAATACGGTATCTAAATGCATAAATGCTCTTGTTTCAGGAATACTAAATGCTAAAATAGTATCAATTTTACATTCTTTATTCTTAAAAATATTTTTAGCTAATTTATCAATTGCTCCAGCTTCGGTTCTTTCAGAGATTCCAATTGCTAGAACATGTTCATTTAAATTAAGAATATCTCCACCTTCAATATGCCAATCATAATAACGATCATAATATTTTTCAACTTGTCCTCTAAATTTTGGATGATAATTAAAGATATATTCAGCATAAATAGTTTCTCGACTTCTAGTAACGGAATACATTTTATTTAAAACTATACCATTTCCAACACTGGCAAAAGGATCTCTTGTAAAATACAAGTTTGGCATAGGTTCAACTATAAAATCAGTTTCTTCAGTAGTTAAATCAACAAGAGATTTTTCCATAACTCGTTTTTCTCTATCTAATTCGTATATTTGAACACCTTCCATAGTTTTCAAAACAAATTCTTTAGTATCTTCAATTTCCATTAAATAATCAAAAACTAAATCACGATACTTTGGAGTATTAACTCCGGCTTCTTTTATAAATTGTCTTAAGAATTTTTCTTTAACTTCTGGATTAAATTCAATTGTTTCAGTCATTAAATCTTCTAAATAATAAACTTTAACATCATTATCTCTTAGAATTTGCACAAATTCATCATGCTCAGCTTGAGCAACTTTTAAATATGGAATATCATCAAATAATAATCGATGAAGTGTATCCGGAGTTAAATTTAATAATTCTTTCCCTGGACGATGTACCAAAACCTCTTTTAATTTTTTAATTTCACTTGTTACATTAATTTCTTTCATATATCCTCCCAATTTTATTTAATTATTTTTTATTTTATTGTTTATTCTCTAACACTTTTTAAAAATTCTTTTAAATTTTTACTCTTAGGTTTATTAAAAATTTCTTCTTTAGTCCCTTCTTCAACTATTATTCCATCTTCCATATAAATTATTCTAGTTGCAAATTCATAAGCAAAATTCATTTCATGAGTTACAACTATCATAGTTAAATTTAAATCACTTAAACTTTTCATTAATTCTAATACTTCTTGTTTCATCTTAGGATCAAGAGCACTAGTTGGTTCATCAAATAGAATAACTTCTGGATTCATCATTAAAGTTCTAATAATAGCAACTCTTTGTTGTTCTCCTCCGGATAATTCTTTAGGATATGAATTAATTTTTTCTAATAAATTAATTTTTTCTAAGAGTTCTTTTCCTTTTTTAATTGCTTCATCTTTAGTCATTAACTTATGTTTAACTGGAGCTAATATTATATTTTCCATAATTGTTAAATGAGGAAACAAGTTAAATTGCTGAAAAACCATTCCTATTTTTTTTCTAATTTCTTCTTTATTAGTTTCTTTTTTACTTATATTCTTTCCTTTATAAATAATTTCTCCACTAGTTATTTCATTAAGACCATTTAAACATCGTAAAAGAGTTGATTTACCACAACCAGATGGACCAATAATAACTATTCTTTCACCTTCTTGAATACTTAAATTAATATCTTTTAAAACTAAATTATTAGAAAATTTCTTTTTTAAATTCTTAACTTCTAACATTTTCTAATTTCCTTTCAAACATCTCAACTAATCTTGATAAAACTAAAGTTATTATTAAATAAATAATAGCAACTATTATTAAAGGTAAAAAATAATCATAAGTACGTGATGCAACTATATCAGATGCTTTTGTTAATTCAACAATTCCAATATAAGCACCTACTGAGGTTTCTTTGATTAAAGTTATAAATTCATTTCCTAAAGAAGGTAAAATATTTTTCGTTGCTTGAGGTAAGATAATTGATTTCATGATAACTGGATAACTAAGTCCTAAAGATAAACCAGCTTCTCTTTGACCTTTATTTATTGAGTTAATACCACCTCTTATAATTTCTGCAACATAAGCACCAGAATTAATACCAAAGGCAAGTATTCCAACTAAAACTATATTAATATTAACACTTTTAAACATAACATAATAAATTATCATTAATTGTAGAATAACTGGAGTTCCACGAATTATATTTACATAAGATTTAGCTAAAAAATTTAAAATAGGTATTCTTTTTTTATTTTCATGATAATCTCTTATTAAAGCAATTATAATTCCTAAAATTATCCCAATTAAAACAGCAAAGAAAGCAATTACAAGAGTATTTTTTATTCCTTCTAAAAAATATAAATAACGATTTTCGAAAATAATTGTTTTATATAAATTTTCTATTAAATTCATAAATACTCCTAATTATTTGAATGATTAACGATAAATTCATCAATCTTACCACTTTCTTTTAATTCATTTAAAACTTTATTAATAGCATTTAGTAATTCTTTATTTCCTTTTTTAACAATCATTCCATAAGTATCTTGAAATAAATAACCGTCTAATATTTTTAAATTAGAATTAGTTTTTAATATTTCAATAGCTGGTAATTCATCCATAACAACAACATCTACTTTATTAGTTAACAAGTCTTGAATACATGCTAAATATTTCTTTTGGCGAATTATTTCATTTTTAGAATAATTTTTACTAACGTAAGAATCAGCAACACTTCCAAGTTGAACAGCAATTTTTTGGTTATTTAAGTTTAAATTATCTAAATCACTATCTTTTTTAACAATTACTACTTGTTTAGATGTTGTGTAGTTAATTGTAAAATCAACTTCTTTGCTTCTTTCATCTGTATAACTAATTCCAGCTGCTCCAAAATCGGATTTACCAGTTTTGACTTCATTTATAATCGAATCAAAGGCGACATCTTTAATTACTAATTCTTTACCTAATTCTTCAGCTATTTTCTTAGCAATATCAACATCTACTCCAACAATTTTTCCATTTTCATAATATTCATAAGGAGCAAATCCGGCTTCTGTTGCCATAATTAGAACATTTTGATTATTTTTACAACCCGATATACAAAAAAGAATCATTAAAAAGAATATTATTTTCTTCATACCATCGCCTACCTTAATTTAAGTATAACATGAGTTTAAAAAAATCTAAATTTTATTTGCTTTAATTTAACTTATTTGACAAAAAAATGTCACTTTTAAATGACATTTTTGTTATCTCACTACAATATTTACAATTTTATTCTTAATTACAATTACTTTTACTATTTCTTTACCTTCAAGATGTTTAGAAACATTTTCATTTTCCATAGCTAGTTTTTTGATTTTTTCTTCTTTTGAATCCAAATTAACTTCAATTGTTCCACGAAGTTTACCATTTACTTGAACAGCAATTGTAACAACATCTTCAACTAATTTTTCTGGATCATATTTTGGCCATTTAGATTCACAAAGATGAGCACCTAAATCATGAATTTCATTTAATTCTTCAGTTATATGCGGAGCCATTGGATTTAAAAGAAGTAATAAAGTTCGATAATCTTTTTTAGTAATTGTTTCTAATTTTTCCATTTCATTTAATAAAATCATTAAACTTGAAATAGCTGTGTTGTATTTTAAATTATCCAAGTCTTCCGTAACTTTTTTAATTGTTTTATTCATAATAACTTCAAGAGTAGGGGAGAAACTAGTTCCTTTTGATAGTTTATTTCCAATTCTTTCAACACGATCTAAGAATTTCTTACAACCATTTAAACTATTAGTACTCCAGCTAACTTCTTTTTCATAGTCACCAATAAACATTTCATATACACGCAAAGCATCAGCACCAAATTCATCTACACAATCATTTGGATTAATAACATTTCCTTTAGATTTAGACATTTTTTCGCCATTTGCACCTAATATCATACCATGTGATGTACGAACTTTAAATGGTTCATTATTTGGAACTAAACCTTGATCATATAAGAAATTGTTCCAAAATCTTGCATAAAGTAAGTGACGAGTAGCATGTTCCATACCACCATTATACCAATCAACTTTACCCCAGTAATTTAAAGCTTCAGGTGACACAAATTCACTATCATTAGTTGGATCCATATAACGTAACCAATACCAACTAGAACCTGCCCAGTTTGGCATAGTATCAGTCTCACGTTTAGCATCCGCACCACATTTTGGACATTTGCAATTTACAAATTCCGGAATAGATGCTAGAGGACTTTCTCCGTTTTCAGTTGGTTCATATGAAGCAACATTAGGAAGTTTAACTGGTAAATCTTCATATGGAACTGGAACCCATCCACATTCAGGACAATTAATCATTGGGATTGGTTCTCCCCAGAATCTTTGACGAGAGAATACCCAGTCTTGTAAACGATATTTAACTGATGCATGACCAATTCCATTGTTATCTAAGTATTCTAGCATTTTATTGATGGCTTCTTCTTTAGTTTCAATTCCGTTTAAGAAACTTGAATTAACCATTTCCCCATCACCAATGTATGCTGATTCTTCGATATTTCCACCTTTAATAACTTCAACTATATCAATTCCAAATTTCTTAGCAAATTCATAATCACGATCATCATGAGCAGGAACGGCCATAATAGCCCCAGTTCCATAATTCATCATAACATAATCAGAGATATAAACTGGTATTTTTTCTTTAGTTAAAGGATTAATTGCATAAAATCCTAAAATTTTAACACCAGTTTTTTCTTTATTTAATTGAGTTCTTTCCATTTCACTTTTATGACTTGCAAACTCTTGATATTCTTTTATTTCATCCATATTTAAAATGCGATCACTTAATTTATTTAAAATAGGGTGTTCTGGTGCAATTACCATAAAAGTAACTCCAAAAATAGTATCAGGTCGAGTAGTATAAACTCTTAATTTTTCATCACAATCATCAATAGAAAAATCAATTTCAGCACCACGAGACTTACCAATCCAATTTATTTGAGCAATTTTAGTCTTTTCTTGGAACTCAGTATCATCAAGTCCATTAAGAAGTTTATCAGCATATTTTTTCATGCCAAGCATCCATTGTTCTTTTTCTTTATGAACAATTGGACCTCCACATCTTTCACAATTACCACCTTCAACTTCTTCATTAGCAAGACCTATTTTACAACTTGGACACCAGTTAATAGTTTTAGAATCCTTATAAGCAAGACCTGCTTCATAAAATTTTAAAAATTGCCATTGAGTCCATTTATAGTATTTCGGATCAGTTGTTGCAAATTCTCTTGACCAATCAAAAGATAATCCTAAACTTTGAAGTTGCCCTTTAAAAGTTTTTATATTTTCTTTTACAGCAACACTTGGATGAACATGATTTTTAATAGCATACTCTTCAGCTGGTAAACCAAATGCATCCCATCCCATTGGGAATAATACATTGTATCCTTCCATTCTTTTCTTTCTAGCAACAGCATCAAGTGATGCATAACTTCTAACATGACCTACATGAAGCCCAGATCCACTTGGATAAGGAAATTCAACTAAGATATAGTATTTATCTTTTTGACTAGTATTACTTGCTTCAAAAGTCTTATTTTCTTTCCAATATTTTTGCCATTTCTTTTCAATTTTTTTTGTTTCCATTTAACACATTTCCTCTCTTTTCATAATAAACACCAATAAAATTAAAAGTAATAAATATAAGTGGTATTAACATAATAGCACCAACAAGAATTGCTACATAATCATTTTTAATAAATGCAAATACAAAAGTTGATGTAAAAGCAATATCAAAAGCACTAACAAGACCAATTTTATTCATAATACTTCTATATTTTATTAAAGACATATCCAGTCGATATTTTTTAATTAAAAAACGAAGTTCCACAGGTACTTTATCAGGATTTAATTCTTTCTTAAAAACCATAAAGAAAAAATATAATAAATAAACTACAACAAATGTACCTAAAAACCAATATAAATCACTAATATCCATAACCACCTCCAAAAAATAAAAAAAGAATAGTACCTAAAGGAGTCTAATAGACGGTACCATCCTAAATTTCACTTAATTATCTTAACGCGATTAACGATTATTCTTTCAATAAGACAAGTTCATTTATATTAACTTATTAGTTTTCACCAACCACTAACTCTCTAAAAAAGAAATATAAATTACTACTTCTTTAAATAATATAACCATATTTAATCATAAAAAAAATTATTTTTCAAGAGTTTTTTCTCTTTTTATAAACTTTACATGCAATATTATAAATATTATCATCTAATAAATCATCATCAAAATTCATTCTTAGTTGTTCACCTTGAAGAATATTTTTATTTAAAGTTTCATTTAATAAAGGTTTAAGTTCTAAAGATTCTTCTAGTTTTAAACTATTAATTTTTTCTTTTATTTTAATTAATATTTCTTTCTTAGTTTTTAAATCAATATTCATATTAGAAACTTTTTCTATTAAGTCATCTACTTCTTCTAAAATAAGATTTTGATAATCAATTAATAATTCATCTTCTTTAGTAGTATTAAGTAATTTACTATTAGGAAATAAATTAGCTAAATATTTTTTTATTACATTTCCTTTGTTTTTTAAAATGGTATAACTCCATTTAAGAATAAATAAAGTATATTTAATAATACTAAATATAAAATTAAGTCCTAGTAGGGAATTTAACATAATTACAAAGAAGGCTGTAATTATAATTAAAAAGATAAATGCTAAAATAGCAATTAATATAGTAAATAATTTACCTTGTTTTAATTCATTTTTTAAATCATATTTTATTAGTAATTTATCCGATATATTATGATAAATATTATTAACTTTTAAAATTAATTTATCTATTTTATCAGATTCTTGGAGTTTATCAAATAATTTCTTTTTATCTTTAGCCATAAAAAACCACCCATAAAGTATTTCTATGGGTAGTATTTTACTATTTATAAATTATTAAGTCAATTAAACTTCACTCATATAATCAATTAATCTTAAGAAGATTTTAGTACTTCTACTATCTAAACCTTTTCTTCTTAGTTTTTTAATTTCTATTCGTTTTTTATTATTTGGTAAATCTTTATCATATAAAATAGTTGCAATTGTATCTTTTAACTTAGTTGGAACTTTCAAATCTGATAAGATACTATCAATATCATCATTGATTAACATTAAAGCATCTATTTCAATATCAGTTCCTTGGCAATTAATCATTAGTTGATTATAGGTAAAGAAATCTTTAACTTCAACAACAAAATCATTATCCATTAGGTACGAAGTAAATGGTATTTCTGTATCATTTGAATACACCTTGACATTTGTTGCCATTTTGGTATTGCGAAAACGTATCTTATAATCTCTTTTTTGATGTAATAATCCACTTTTACCTTCGGTGTTTCTGATTATTAAAGTATAATTATTAGCTAAATAGTTATATTCTATAGTTGTAATTGAATACATTCCTTTTTGATAATTATTGGTAATTCCATCATCTTCATATAAATTATAAGAATTACTACTTCCAGGGAATACATGAATTTCTAATTCTTTAGGAGGGTTAGTTGACATTAAATCATTAACTCCTGATAAAGGAATAATACCACCCGCTTTAACAAAAACTGGATAATCTTCGATTTTATAGAAAGAAACGTATTTTTTATTACCAATAAATTTCTTACCAGTTTTAAAATCATACCAAATTCCATCTGGAATAAAAAATCTTTGAATTGTCCTATCAATTAACGGATCTTTCTTTTTAACAATAGGGGAGATTAAAAGTGATGAACCTAAAAAATATTGATTAACATAAACTGGATCATCATAAGCAAAAGGGTAGTCATAATAGAATGGTCGAATAAGCGGAATACCCTCCTTATGATAATGATAAATTTCTGTATATAAATAAGGTATTAATTGATTACGAAGTCTTAAATAATAACTAACAATATTATTAGTTACAACATCCCATCTCCAAGGTTCTCGTTTATAATAAGTTCCAAATTCTGTATTAAATCTTAGAATAGGCGAGAAGACTCCAAATTCAACACTTCTTATATAAAGTTCATCATCTTCAATACCTCCAACAGATCCACCTACATCATGAGACCAATATGATACTCCAATATTAGAGGCGGTTATATTAAATTGTGGCAAGAATTTTAAAACATCAAAATCAATTTTATTATGACCAGAATATAAAATAGGATATCTATGAGGAGCAAAATTAGCATTTCTTCCTAATATTAAACTTCGTTTATTCGTTCTTTCCATATCTTTTTTCATATAATCATTTAAGATAAATAAAGAACTTCTATTTTCTAAAACATCATAATCATTCCAAAATAAATCAATTCCTAAATTTTCTAAAGGGTGAATAAAGATTTTTAAATATAAATCCATAAATCTTGCATCAAAGGGATTAAAATCAATATAACCTTTTTTATTTAATTCAATATATTCACGGGCGGTTGCAAATTTTTCTTCATGAGGAAATATTCCATCTTTTGGATTAATTTTAACTCCAACTTTAACATCCATTTGATGAAGAGTATTTATTAAATGACTTGGATTTTTAATTAAATTTTTATTAAAAGAAAAACCAGATGTAGTTGATAATTTAGGATTTTTTAAACTCCAATCTTTATCGAATAAAAATACAGAAATTGGAATACTATTCATTCGAAATTTATTTAAAAGAGTTACAATATGTTCATCATGATAAGGAATATCCCGGCTCCACCAATTACCAAGAGCATAACGCGGTATAAAAGCAGGATATCCAGTTAAGGTATAATAATCTTTTAAAACTTCATTAAAATCATTACTATAAGCAAATAAATAAATATCTTTCGTATTATCTTGTCTTTTATAAACATTTGAATATTCATCTAAAAGTAAAGAATCTGAATCATCCAAAACTAAAACCATATCTGGATTAAATAAACCTTTACTTAGTTGAGGCATTTTTAAAGTGTTATCAAGAGAAATTGTTGTACCTCCATAATTTTTAACTTCTTTTTGACCATAAAACCATTCTTTTTTACTGTAATTAATTGTTCCTGATAAACTTCTTTCCGAAAAACTAGCATTTTTTAAATATTTTAATTTAATATACTTAGTTTCAATATAGAAAAAAGCCTGATCTTCTTTAATACTAAATTCAACAGGATCAAATTTTCTTTTTATAACTAAGGATGTTGCAGCATCAACAAATTTACCTTGTTCATTGTATTCAAGTCGAATTAATCTTTCAGTTAAAACTTGAATACGAAATTTCTCTCCCATTATGGAAGATTTTTCATAAACTTTTAAATCATCTTGATTCATTCGAAATTGATTTCCTAAATCGTACATAACTACCTCCTATCTAAAAATCTAATATAATATTCATCATATGTCATATCATGTTCATTTAAATACGATGCTATTTCAAGACCTACATATCTGTAATGCCAAGACTCATATTTAACACCAGTTATATCTTCTGTATCATCTGTATATCTTAATATAAAACCATACTTATAAGCATTTTCAATTAACCATTTATTTTCTTTAGTTCCTTTAAAAGTATTACTACTTTCAGCTTTAATATCAACTGCAAGTCCTGTTTGATGTTCGGAATAACCAGCATGAGTAACATAATTTTCAGCATATTTTTTACCATATGTTTTTAAATATAAATCATAAGTATCTTGTTGATTTTTATAATCACGATAACCAGATCTAACTAATAACTTATAACCCGTACTTGCTTTACAATCATCAGACATCTTATAAAAATTCTTTAACATTTCTTCATTTCCTTGTTGCTTAGAATCAACAGCATAACTAGAATCAACTTTAATTAAACTATCGGGTACAAAGTCTTTAGATAAACCATTATATTTATTAACTAACATAGTTGTTGAAAACTCTAAAACCTCTTTAGTATCTTCATAAAACTCTTTATCAAGACCAATATTAACATAAACTACAACTAATTCATTATCAATATTATTTTTCTCTTTATATAAAAGATAACGATCATAATTTTCTAATTTAGCAAAATCATATTGTAAATAATCAGAAATATTTTTTATATAATCTTTTTCAAGAAAATCTTTTAAAGTTTCATCAGTTGATGTTTTTAAAATATTATTAATATCATTTGCACTATATCCAATTTCAATTAATTTATTAACATTTTTAACATAATCATTTATTTCATATGCATTTAAATCTTTATAAATAGAATAATTCTTATGATTAAAATCTGAACTAGAAAATATTTTATCTAAATTTTTATTATATTCATTTTCTAATACTTGATCTTTTAAATTATTTTCTAAAATAACATTTATACTAGTTTCTGAGTAATTAAGTTCTCTTAATAAATGTTTATTATAAAGTTTAATTGGATTAATAATTTCAACTAATATAATTAATAAAATAATAGTTAAAATAATTATATTCTTTTTCTTTAATCTTTTTTTCTTCATATTCGCCTCTTATTATTTTTATAATATTAGTATAGCACAAAATTAAAGTTTTTTAATTTTTTTATAAAAAAAACTTGAGATCTTTTGATTTCAAGTAATCTATTAAATTCTTTTTCCTATTTCTAAATCTTTTTTTAAAAAACTAATTTGCTCATTATATTTAGTTTCTTCTTCATAATTAGAAAAAATAATATATGAATTATATAAGGTATTAGCCATTTCTTGTAAAGATTCAAGATTTACTAAATTGTATTTTTTAACTTTAGAATAAAAATCATACCATATATCAAATTCTAAATAATCGATTTTATAAGTTGAAAAATCTTGTTCATATTTTTGATTAAATATATCAATTATTACTTGATAGTTTATACGTTTTTCTCCCATTGAAATCAACTCCTTTTTTAATTTTTTCTATTATAGCAAAGAAATAAATTCTTGTCAAAAAGAAGAAAAAGTGATATTCTTATCGCGGTGATGTTATGACTTTTTCAAATAATTTAAGATATTATACTTTAGATACTTTTTATAAAGAAAAGTTTAATTCAAAAATTGCTAAAGTTAGTTTAAATTGTAATTTTACTTGTCCTAATCGAGATGGCACCAAAGGAGTAGGGGGATGTATTTATTGTTCAAGTTTAAAAAGTGGGGATTTTGCAGGTGATAAGGAAAAAGATATTGTTGAACAATTCAATGATATTAAATTAATAATGCTTAATAAATGGAAAGATGCTAAGTTTATAGGATATTTTCAAGCAGGGACTAATACATATGCTAGTGTTGATAAATTAAAAAGTGTCTTTGAACCAATTTTAAAACTTGATAATGTTGTTGGTTTGAATATTGCAACAAGACCTGATAGTATAACTGATGAATGCCTAAATTATTTAAGTGATTTAAACAAAAAAACTTATTTAACAATTGAATTGGGACTACAAACTATTCACGACAAGACAAGTGAATTAATTAATCGTTGTCATACTTTAGATGAATTTAAAAATATGGTTTTAAAATTAAGAGAAAGAAATATCAATGTTGTTGTTCATATTATAAATGGTCTTCCTTATGAAACTAAAGAAATGATGCTTGAAACAGTTAAATATTTAAATAACTTAGATATTCAAGGTATTAAAATTCATATGTTACATATTTTAAAAAACACCAAAATTGCTGAAATGTATGAAAAAGAAAAATTTCACATTCTAACTAAAGAGGAATACATTGATATAGTCGTTTCTCAACTTGAATTATTAAGAGATGATATTGTTATTCACCGAATAACTGGAGATCCTAAAGTAGATGATTTAATTGAACCAACTTGGTTAGTTAAGAAGTTTGTTGTATTAAATGATATTTTAAAAGAAATGAAAAGAAGAGATACTTATCAAGGTAAACTTATAAAAAAAGATAATTGATAGAACGAATTACTAAACAATTATCTTTTTATTATTAATCAATTTTTTTACCACAATTGTTGCAATACTTAGATGTTTTAGTTAATTTATTACCACAATTTGAACAATATAATGGTCTATCTGGTTGTTCTTTTTTTATTTCTTCATTTTCTGTTTTTTTAGTTTTTTCTTCTTTTAAAACTTCGGCTTCATTTACTTCATTATCTTCTTTTGGTTTAATCATTTCTTTACTAAAATATAAAGGTATTCCTCCAAAGAAAACAGATAAAACTGTATACCTTTTATATTTTGGAGTTAGGTATTTGTAAATACGATAGTAAGAAATAGTTGAAAATACTATTAAAGCAACATTTAATAAACCATATAATTCTGATTCACTATCAATAATAAGCATACAAGCTGATAAACCTAACATAACCCAAGGGAAAGTTGTGTTTTTATTATCTTCATCTGAATAAATTTCAAATCCAAGTTTACCAACTAAATAACTATTAGCAACGGGAATAAACGCTAACCAAGGATTTTGTAGTTTATTTCTTTTAGCAACTTCCATAATTCCTAAAGCTCCAAATACATATAAAAGTATCCCTATTATTGCAAATACAAAAATGAAAAATATAAAAATGATGCCTAATCCCCCAAAAAATTCATTAAAACTCATATTATAATTAAACATAATTACCTATTAAAGCGAAAATGGCAAATATCACCATCTTGCATTATATAATCCTTCCCTTCTATTCTTAGTTTTCCTAATTCTTTAACTTTAGTTTCACTCCCTGCAGTTATTAAATCATTATAGCTAATAACTTCAGCTTTAATGAAACCATCCCTAAAATCTGTATGAATAATACCAGCACAATCACGTGCATTCATACCATCTTTATAAGTCCAAGCCCTTACTTCATCAGATCCTACTGTAAAATAAGTTTTTAAACCTAAAAGTTCATATGTTGCATTTATTAAATCATCTAAACCACTCGTTTTAATACCTAACATTTCAAGCATTTCTTCTTTTTCTTCAATTGATAACTCAGATAATTCACTTTCAACTTTACAACAAATTTTTATTACTTTATTATTTCCTTTATTAGCATATTCTTTTAATGCCAAAACATGCTTATTATCACTTTCGGATAATTCAGATTCACTTATATTAGCAAGATAAATAATTGGTTTTTCAGTTAAAAATTGAAATGATTTAATTTTAATTTTTTCTTCATCTGTAAAATCAACTTCTCTAAGTGGAATTGCTTGTTCCAAAGCATCTTTTGCTTTTCTTAAAGCACTTACTTCAATTAAAGAATCAGCATCTTTCGTGGTCATGGCTTTCTTTTCAATTTTTCCAAGACGATTATTAACAATTTCTAAATCACTGATCGTAAGTTCTAAATTAATTATTTCAATATCTCGAATAGGATCACATTCTCCTTCTACGTGAATAATGTTACCATCTTCAAAACAACGAACAACTTCAACAATTGCATCTACTTCACGAATATGTGATAAAAACTTATTACCAAGTCCTTCACCATTAGATGCACCTTTAACAAGACCAGCAATATCTGTGAACTCATAACTTGCCATAATTAATCTTTCAGGCATATACATTTCATTTAAAACATTCATACGAATATCTGGAACATTTACAACTCCAACATTTGGATCAATAGTTGCAAATGGATAATTCGCGGCTAATATATTTTGTTTAGTAATAGCATTAAAAAGGGTTGATTTCCCAACATTAGGAAGCCCGACAATTCCTGCTTTTAACATTAATAACTCCTCCTTCTAAACCGTTGGATATACACCAGGTCCAATTGGTAAACCTATTATATACCATCCGATTAAAAGTAGCAACCATGTAATTGAAATAATAATACAATAAGGCATAATTATTTTAATTGCTTTAAATACTCCAATTGGATTTTCTTTATCTTTATTATAAATATTCATATAAGCAACAAAGATTACAAAGAAAGCCGATAGGGGAGTAATACCTTTAGTCATTGAATCACTTGCCCTTAAAACAAATTGTAAAAATTGAGGGGAAATATTTGATTGCATTAAAGGGGGAACAATAACTGGAGCTAAAATTTGCCACTTTCCACCAGCTGTTGTTAAGAATAAGTTAGCAATTGCGATTAATAATATTGAAACAATTAAAAGGGGAACTCCAGAAAATGTGATACTATCAATTACATTAGCAACAATTCCGGTTAAAATAGTTCCAATATTAGTTTTTTTAAATACTGCTATAAACTGAGAAGCTAAGAATATTAAGACAATAACTCCACCAAGATTTTGTAAATTATCATGAATTCCTTCAAATACATCACGATCGTTTTTAAATTTCTTAGAACCAATTCCGTAAGCAAGACCTGTTGTTATAAATACTAAAGACATCATATAAGTAAATCCATCTTGAAAATAAGAATTATCTCCAAATATTTGTCTTAAATATGTATCCTCATTCATATCCAAAAGCATTCCTGAAAGAGGTAAATCAGGAATAACTGAATAAATGAATAAAAGAACCATTATAATAAATGTTATTAAAGCATATTTAAAACCACGATTTTCTTTATATTCTTTGTTTAACCTGTCTTGTTCAACTTCTTCAACATCAATTACTTCAACTTCCGAATCCATAGTTAAATCTTTTTTTTCTTTAATCTTACCAAATCTTGGAACGACAATTTTTTCAACTATAACTGTTCCAACAATTGATAAAATTATAGATGAGGTTATCATTATAAATAAATTAGATAATAAACTTACATGATAAGTACTATCAACAAGTCTTGCTGCTGCTGTTGTATAAGGAATTAAAGCAACTTCTGATGAACCAACGAATATAGTTGTTCCAGCACCAAAGGCAACTCCACAAAAAGCAGCTACAATTCCCGATAAAGGATTTCGTCCTTTAACCTCATAAATAGTTGCAGCAATTGGTATTAAAATTAAATAACCAATATCATTTATAATTGTTGAAATAGTTGCTAGAAATATAATCAAAAAAGTTATTTTTTTATTATCAACTTTTTGAAATACTTTTTTACATATAAAATCCAAAAATCCACTGGAAATTAAAACTGATATACCAACAGCCATCATTAAAAACATACTAAGAGGCGCAAAACTAATAAAGTTTTTAGAAGCATTACTTATAATATATTTTAATCCATCATAATTAAATAAATTTTCAACCATAATAGTATTTTGTATAGTTGATAAATCCGTTGCACTAATCGTACTATAAGTTGTTTGAAAATTAAGTGAACTTAAAATAGCACTTAATATAACTGTACCTAAAATTAAAAGTACATAAACTGTAATCGGGTGAAACTTTAATTTCTTTAACCGTAATTTCTTTTTTCTACCCATTTTGATCACCACTAAATGATACTATTTTTTTAATCTTTTTATTAAATTCTATTCTTGGTAACATCACAACATGTCCACATTTTAAACATTTGATTTTTATATCTGCACCAAGTCTTACAACTTCCCATAAATTCTCTCCACAAGGATGTGGCTTTTTCATTATAAGAGTTGTTCCTATATCATACTTTTTATCTTCCATAAAATCACTACTCACTTATATTAAGAATTTCCATAATTCGATTAAAATCTTCTAAATCTTGAAAATTAATTTCTATTTTCGTGCCTCGAATACGAACTTTAGTTCCTAATTTTTCACATAATAATTCTTGGATATATTTATAAGTTCTATTTTCTTCAGTTTCTCGTCTTTCCATTTTATTACGTTTTTCATATTCTTTAGTTTGAGTCATTTCTTCTAATGAATTAGATGTCATTCCCTCATTAACGATTCGATCAGCAAGTTCTTCAACTTGTTTTACATCTTTAATTTTACTTAATGCTCTGGCATGAGTAATCGGAATCTTTCTAGCAATTACTAATTCTTTTACTGATTCAGGTAAATTTAAAAGCCCTACAACATTTGTAACATAACTTCTACTTTTACCAATTCTTTTTGCTAATCCTTCATGACTTAAACCACGAGCTTTCATTAAACTTTCATAAGCAAGAGCTTCTTCAATTGGATTTAAATCTTCTCTTTGTAAATTTTCTAGTAAGGCAATTTCCATCATTTCTTGATCATTGAAATCTCTTACAATAGCAGGAACTGTCTCCATTCCAGCAATTTTACTTGCTTTTACCCGACGTTCACCAGCAATAATTTCATATCCTTTGATACTACTTTTTACGATAATTGGTTGAAATACACCATGTTCTTTGATTGACTCTGCAAGTTCATTTAAGGCATCTTGATCAAATACCTTACGAGGTTGATAAGGATTACTACGAAGTTCACTTATATTAATTTCAATTATTTCCTCTTTTGGAGTTGCTGTAACTATTTTTTCTTCTAAAGTATCAAAATCTAAAACCTCGGTTCCAAATAATTCTTCTAAGCCTCTTCCTAAAGCTCTTCTTCTAGCGGTTTCCATTTCTCATAATCACTTCCTTTGCTAAATTTATATACGCTTCCGATCCTTTACTTTTTGGATCATATGCTACAATTGGTTTACCATGACTTGGTGCTTCTGCAAGTCTTATTAATCTCGGAATAATTGTATCGTAAACCCTGTCTTTAAAATAACTTCTAATTTCTTCAATTACATCAAGTCCTAAATTCGATTTAGAAAGCATTGTAAGAAGTACTCCTTCTAAATCAAGATTTGGATTTAAATTTTTTTGAGTTAACATGATTGTATTTAATAACTGAGTAATTCCTTCAAGAGCATAATATTCACATTGAACTGGAATCATAACTGAATTACTTGCTGTAAGTGCATTAGTTGTTATAATTCCTAAACTTGGAGGACAATCAATTATAATATAATCATATTTATCTTTAATAATTTCTAATTTTTCTTTTAATTGATAAGATTTTTTAAAACTAGGATCGGATCTACTTTTATCAATCAATTCAATATCAATCCCGGCTAACTGAATAGTTGCTGGAATAATATCTAAATTTCTAAAACTAGTCTTAATAATAACTTGAGAAATTTCACAAGTACCTCTTAATAAATCATAGATACTATTTGCAATCTCTCCTTTATTAACTCCGACACCGGTTGTTGCATTTCCTTGGGGATCAAGATCAATTAATAATATTTTTTTACCAAGTAGGGCAAGAGATGCTGACAAATTAATACTAGTTGTTGTTTTACCAACTCCACCTTTTTGATTTACTAATGAAATTATTTTTCCCATGATTACCACCTTTTCTTTATGTTGACAAATACATTTTATCAAAAATATATAAAATAAGCAAAGGTATTTCACCATTAATTAAAAAAAATAAGAATTTTTAGGTTCTTATTTTAGTCTTTCTTTATTTTAATTACTATTTGATAATAATCATCAAAATCAATTTCTTCAGTATCTATATTAATTTTATTTTGCTTAATTCGATCAGTTGTTTTCTTTAATTCTAAAACTGCTCCTCTTGTATCAAAAATAGTTTGTTGAGGATCAAGTGAGATATATTGATTTTTTTCTTCTTTAGTTTCTTTATTTTGGTTTTCAGTTTCTCCAATTACTTCAACTTCTTCTGTTACTTGTTTAACTTCTTCAGGTTCATCTTCTGGTTTAATTGGAACTGGTTTAGCAAATAAAATATTTTCATATGGATCATCAAATGGATTATCAAATGATTGATTTTGTAAAGGGGTAGTTTCTAAATCATTTTGATTATTTTCTACCGGATTATTAAAATCAGGTGTCGCGGTATCAAAATTATTAGGATTATAAATATCTTGATTATAATTATCTTGATAATAATAGTTAGTTTTTGGAACATCAACTAAATTTAAAGGTTGATTAAATAAATCTCCTTGATTATCATTATAAGATGTTAAACCATTTAAATCATTAATTGGTTCATCATAATGATTTCCCATATTATTGTTAAAATCATTATTAAAATTGTTATTAAAGTTATTATTAAAATCAAAATTATTATTCATAAAATTATTATTTTGATTAAATGAATTCATATCTTGATTATGCATAAATCCATCTTGCATTTCATTTGGATTATTCATTGGCATATCATCAAAATTTGGTAAAAATTGATTTTCCTGAGGTTTAACCATTTCTTCTTTTATATGACTAACAAAGATATTTTGATTTTCTTGATTTTCATTTAAATTTTGTTGCATACCTGTTCCCATTTCACCATCAAACATTGATCCTAGTGAACTGAAATTATTAGGGTTATTTACTTGATTATTTATATTATTCATATCTGGTTGTTGAAATGGTTCATTTAAATAATTGTTGTTTTCATTAGAAAAATTACCATAATCAAAATTATTATTAATATTTTGAGGTTCATTATTTGGAATATTTGCAAATTGATTATCACTGGGATTATTAAAACCTGGGTAATTATTTGGCATATTATTAAACATATTACTATTTACTTGAGTTCTATAATCATTTAACCCCATATTTCCAAAATTAAGATTAGAATTATTAGTTGGAATACTAGATTCATTAAAAGTATTTAAAGCCATTCTATCATTACCTGGATTAGTTGAATTATCTCCATTTGGTTGATTAATCTTTTTAATTTCAACATCTAATTCACGAACTGTTAATCTTTCTGTTTTAATTCTTTCTAAAAGCATTAATTGTTTTTCTTTATCTTTAACATTTAATAAACTTCTTGCATGACGCTCAGAAATTTGATTTTTAATTAAAGCATCTTGAACTTCTTCAGGAAGTGATAAAAGTCTTAACTTATTAGCAATTAATGGTTGACTCTTACCCATAGTTTTAGCAAGATCATCTTGAGTCATATTATCAAGTTCTAAAATTCTTTTATAAGTTCTTGCTTCTTCAATTGCACTTAAATTTTTTCTTTGTAAATTTTCAAGAAGAGATACTTTAGCACTTTCCCTATCATCCATATTACGAACAATTGCAGGTATTGTAGTAAGTCCTGCTAAAGCACTGGCTTTAGTTCTTCTTTCACCAGCAATAAGCTCATATTTTTCTCCAAGTTGCCTTACAATAATTGGTTGAATTACTCCATGTTCACGAATTGAGTCAGCAAGTTCTTCAAGTCCAGTTTCATCAAATACTTCTCTTGGCTGAAAACGATTTGGAATAATTTCATCAATTCTTAAATAAACTACTTTATTTTCATTATCATTACTATTCATTTAAATCCCTCTTCTTTCTTTTTACAATCAACCTATGATAATACTATTATATCATAAAATCACTTTTTACAATGACTTTTTTTTATTTGATCGTATTTTCTTGGATATTTTACATTAGTTATTTTATTTTTCTTGATTTTTACTAAAGTTCTTATACTATTTTCAATTGGTAAATTAAATTCAATTACCTTTTCAACTATACTATCTAATTTACTCAAAATATTTTTAGATATTTCTATTTCATCTTGAACATTTGATTTCATTGCCACAAAATAACCATTTACTTTAACAGTCGGAATTATTAATTCACTTAATATTTCTAAATGACTAACAGCACGTGCAACAACTACATCATATTTTTCACGATTAATTTTTGTATAATCTTCACATCTTGAACAAATAGTTTCAATATTACTTAATTCTAATTCTTTTATTATTTCGTTCAAATAATTAATTCGCTTATTTAAAGAATCTAAAAGAGTAATTTTTAAATTAGGAAAAACGATTTTTAAAACAATTCCTGGAAATCCCGCACCGGTTCCAACATCAAGTAAAGTTATATCTTTAGTTAAGTCAATTGCTTTTTTTAAAGTTAAACTATCATAAAAATGTTTTAAGTATACATCTTCTTCCTTTGTAATGGTAGTTAAATTTATTTTTTCATTCCAATTAATTAATAATTGATAAAATTTATCTAATTTAGTTAATTGGTCTTCAGTTATAAAAATATTTAATTTTTTTAATTCTTCTAAAAAACTATCTTTGGTCATTTTTATACCTCTTTAAATAAACACTTAAAACAGCTATATCACTTGGGTTAACTCCACTTATACGTGTTGCTTGTCCAAGGGTAATAGGGTGAACTTGATTTAACTTTTGACGCGCCTCACTTGCAAGATTCGGAATCTTATCATAATCAAGATTAGCGTCTATTTTTATATTTTCAAGTTGCTTTAATTTTTCCGCTTCTTTTAAACTTTTTTTGATATATCCTTCATATTTTATAGAAATTTCTGCTTGTTCTCTTACAAAATCATGAAATTCTCTTTTAAAAATTTCAAATTTAATTAATTTATCTATCGTAATCTCAGGTCTTTTTAAAAAATCATATAAAGTTATACTATCTAAAATAGGGGAGGTATCCATTTCTTTTAATAAATCATTTTCAGTTGGATACAATTTAATTCTTTTTAAATATTCTATACATTCCTCGATATTATTTAATTTTTCCCTAAATTTTTGATATCTCACTTCGTCAATTAATCCAACTTGATGACCATATTCACGAAGGCGAATATCTGCATTATCATGACGAAGAAGTAAACGATATTCAGCACGTGATGTTAACATACGATAAGGTTCTTTAGTTCCTTTAGTTACTAAATCATCTATTAAAACACCAATATAGGCTTCATCTCTTTTTAAGATTAAAGGATCTTTGCCCCGAATTTTTAAACTAGCATTAATACCAGCCATTAATCCTTGAGCCGCTGCTTCTTCATAACCACTTGTACCATTAATTTGACCAGCCGTAAATAAATTTTTGATTATTTTGTTTTCTAAACTAGGTTGCATTTCCAAAGGATCAATTGCATCATATTCAATAGCATAGGCATATTTTAATATCTTAGCATTTTCAAGTCCTTTTAAACTATGAACCATCTCTTCTTGAACATCATAAGGCATACTTGTTGAAAATCCTTGAATATAGATATCATCATAAAATCTACTTTCAGGTTCTAAAAATAATTGATGACGTTCTTTATCTTGAAAACGTACAACTTTATCTTCAATAGATGGACAATATCTAGGTCCAATACCTCGAACAAAACCACCATACATACTTGATTTTTCTAAATTATTCTTAATAATTTCATGAGTTTTTTCGTTAGTATATGTTAAATAACATGGTTCTTGTTCTTCAATTTTATATAAAGGGTTGGTGTCATATGAAAAAGTTCTTAAAACCTCATCACCTTTTTCAATTTCTAAACTTGAATAATCAATAGAATCTGCTGCAATTCTTTGAGGAGTACCAGTTTTTAATCTTTGAATAGTAAGACCTAATTTTCTTAAATTATCACTTAAATTCTTTGCTTCTTTCTCACCGTGAGGACCACCAGGAGTTCTTGTTGAACCCACTAAAATATCGGCCTTTAAATATGTACCAGTTGTAAGAATTACAATTTTACTTTTAATTTCTTCACCATTTTCAAGTTTTACTCCATAAACTTCATTATCAGAAACTAATAAATCATCAACAATTGCTTCTTTAATACTTAAATTTTCTTGATTATTTAAAGTTTTTAACATTTCTTCTGGATAAGTAATTTTATCGGCTTGAGCACGAAGAGCCCAAACCGCTGGACCTTTTTTAGTGTTTAACATCTTTAACTGGATATGACTTTTATCAGTATTAATCCCCATCTCTCCACCTAAAGCATCAATTTCTCTTACTAAAATTCCTTTAGCAGGACCACCAATACTTGGATTACATGGCATATCCGCAATATTTTTGATATTTCCCGTTATTAACAAAGTTTTATGATTAAGTCTTGCAGACGCTAAACTCGCTTCACACCCAGCATGACCTCCACCTACAACAATAATTTCATATTCCATTAAAATCACTTCCAATACATCTTTTTTGATATCCCTGATTATACAACAGTTTACATTAAATGTAAATAAAATTATAACAAAAAAATAACCTTAAAAAAGGTTATAAAATAAATTTAATTATAGTGAAATACCATTTGGTATATTCAATTCTATTTTACCTGCTAAAATACTAGCAAAATGTTCAGAATATAAAATATCTTGAGTATGTAACAATGGTATAAGTTGTTTATATAAATCTGCTATTTTTTTATTAATTAATTGTTTTTCAACATCAGTCTTTCCTGCTTGATATTCAGTATTATATTTTTCTTCTAATTCTAATAAATCAGCAACTTTTCTATCAATAGAAGCACGAAAAATTGAAAACTCACTTAAAGTTAAATTAATAGTATCATAATCTAAAACCCAATCTTGTTTACCTAAAAATTCAACTACCTCTGGATCTGTATATTCAAGAAATTCATGTTCAGTATAATCATTCATATCCTTTACTTTTCCTTGAAAATCAACCTTTATTTTTTCAGAAATATCTAATAAATCTCTAGAATTTAAAGATAACATAAAATCTAAATCACTTCTTTGAATAAAAATACTTTTTCTTTCATTATCAATTTTTTTCATTTTTAACCCCATAAATTATCCATATTATACTACAAAATTTACAAATTGTCAAAAATTACTTCCCAACACAAAATTTACTAAATAATTGATCTAGTAATTCTTCATCATAACTTTCACCAATAATTAATCCTAAAATTTCCCAAACACTTTTTAAATCAATTTCTAACATATCTAAATCAACTTCATCATTAATACCATTTTCAATTTCTAAAATAATATTTAGGCATTCTTTTATTTTAGCAATTTGTCTTGTATTAGTTATATAATTAAAATCACTTTTTTCTAATTTTTCTAAATTAAAGATTTCTTTAATTTTATCCTTTAAAGACCTAATTCCTTCGTTATCAATGGTATTAATATATACAACATTAGAAAGTTTTAAATCACTTAAATCAAGTTTATTTTCTAAATCATTTTTATTAACAACAACAATAGTTGTTTTTTCTTTAGTTTTATCAATTAATTCTAAATCTTCATCACTTAACTTTTCATTATTATTTAAAAGTAATAAAACTAAATCAGCATCATTTAAAATATCCAAACTTTTCTTAACTCCAATTTGCTCAACCACATCTAAAGTTTCTCTAATTCCTGCTGTATCAATTATATTAAGTTTAATTCCTTCAATTAAAACTTCTCCTTCAACTATATCCCTGGTAGTTCCAGGAATATTCGTAACAATGGCCTTTTCTTCTTCAAGTAAACGATTTAATAAACTACTTTTTCCAACATTAGGACGTCCAATAATAGCTGTTTTAATTCCATCTTTAATAATTTTTCCATCTTCATATTCTTTAATGATTTTATTTAATTTAGATTTAATATCAGTTATTTTTTCTTTTAAATCATTTAAAGTAACTTCATAAATATCCTCATATTCTGGATAATCAATATTAACTTCAATATTGCTTATTATATTTATTAAATCTTTACGAAGTTCCTTAATTAAACTACTTCCTTTACCTTTTAATCCATTTATAGCAAGACGTCTTGCTTTATCACTTTGACTAGTAATTAAATCCGATACTGCCTCTGCTTGCATTAAATCAATTCTTCCATTTAAAAAGGCTCTTTTAGTAAACTCACCAGGTTCAGCTAACCTGCAACCATTTATTAGTAATAATTCTAAAACCTTATTAGTCGTTTCTATTCCACCATGACAATTTATTTCAACTACATCTTCAACTGTATAAGTTTTTGGACTTTTCATAATACTAACTAAAACTTCATCAACTATTTCCTCTTTATCAACAATATATCCATAATGAATAGTATGACTATCAACTTTTTCTAAATCCTTACCCTTAAAGATTTTATTTACAATACTAATCGCATCATTTCCACTTACTCTTATAATCGAAATAGCTCCAACTCCTAAACTAGTTGCAATAGAACAAATTGTATCATTCATGGTATCAACCCCTTTTTAATGATTTCTAAAAAGATTATAACACATTATATTACTAAATTAACAAAAAAGTAAATTTTAAATTTTTTTATAATTAAATTTGTATTATTACCACATAAAATCGTCATATATTATATTATAAACATCAATTTATGTCAATTAAATGTAAAAGAACCATTAGTTAATAACCAATAGTTCTTATTTTTCTATCTAATTTTTATTATTACAATCAATTACTATTAAAGGAACTAATAATTCATCTTTCGTTATTCCCGCATGATTGGCTTTAAAAATAGGGGAGGTATCATCATAATTAATTGATAAAGTACCAGTTGCAACAATTAAATAATCCCCAATTGTATCAATTAAATATTTACTTTTCATATTACCAAATAAATTCATTTCTAAAACTTTATCAACCGGTAACAAAATAAAATCGTTTTTGAAATATGAATTAAATAATTTTTCAAATTCTTCTTTTTGGACATTATCTTTTAATTTAACCCCGGATGCTCTTGCTTCAATCGAAGTAGTTCTTTGAAGCATATTATAAATATCGTTATAATCTTGTTTTAAATTTATATACTTAGTTTCAACTAAACCATGATCTGCTATTAATAAAATTAAAGTATTATCTAAACTTGTTGCTAACATTTCAAGTTTTTTATTAATTATTTTAACTTCTTCCTTGACTATATCAGAATCAAGTCCATACTCATGCATTAATTTATCAGGATTTTCAATATAAGCATAAATGAATTTTCTTTCATCTTGATGACATAACGTTGTTACACGAATAATTACTTCATCTAAATTTTTACAAGGATTACTAGAATCAAAAGGGTAGGCATAATAAGCCTTACTTGATGTATTTTTATTTATTAAATCAACTATACTTTCATACTTCATATAATCTCTTTTTGAAAGATCTACTTTTGGTAATTCCATTTTTTCTTTAACCCTATTTAAATACAAAGAAATAGTTTCATCAGTATCCTTAAAATACATATCCCAACCACACCAATTATGCTCACTTGGAGTTTTTCCTGTTAACACCGAAGTTGTTGCTGCTGTTGTTGTTGGAGGAAATACACTTGTAATATTTTTTAATTTATTTTTCAAAAGAAAATCATTTTTTTCCAAATAAGCCTCTAAATTTTTACTCCCCAATCCATCACATAAAAATAAAACAACATTTTGATATTTATTTTTTTCTAATAATTCATCTATTTCCTTTAAAGTACTATGAAAAGGATTTAATCCAAAGTATTTTAAAATTGAATTAGACAAATTAACAATTGAATTTTTATAATCTATTACTTCCATATTATATTACCACCTAACTTTTTATTATTTTTTAATTTTAATAAATTCCTGTTCTTTCTTAGAAAAAATTTCCTCTAAATAATCAACTCTTCCTTCAAACACTTTTAATAACTTAATCGTTTCTTCTAAAGGATTATCAAATAATTTATTTAAAATATACTCACTTTTATTAAATAAACCATGTAACAAATATAGTGTATCATAATTACAATTAACTTGCCCCAATAAACGAATTGTAAATATCATTTTATCTTCCGGAATATCATAATTATTCCATCTACAATAATTCATTAAATTATTAATAAATTTATTCACAGAGTAGAAACAATTTTCTAAAACTGTATCTTCAGTCATGGGAACAGCATGAAAATTAAAAACACAGTCATTTTCCAAAATATCCCAAGTCAAATAACGATATTCCTTTTTTTCTAACATATCAATACAATAACGAAGCCCTTCATGAGCATTTAGTAATTCATCTAAACTATACCTAACATCTTGAAATCTTTTTAAAGAATCATCACCATTCACAATACGATACCTCGTTCCATATTGATACTTATGCGTTACCGGTAAAAACTCATCCATTTGATCAGTTCGATGTATCATGGCATGAATTAAAACATTTTTCTTGTCCGTTGCCACCTTATGATTAACCGGTCCAACCAAACAAGAATACCCAACAGCCAATTCTTCAGTGGTTAACTTCTTGGATAAATGAGTTAAAAATTCCTCAAATTTTAGAAGTTGCTCCTTTGACACTTCATCAGAAATTGCTCTTATATCATAATCATTATCAACTCTATCCTGATAATCATCATGAGCCATTGAACCGGCAACAAAAATAGTTTTTACCTCCGGATCATTTTTAAAATACTCCTTAAACTCCATATCAATTTTTTGAATTACTTCTTTTAATTCTTTTGTCATTTTTTTCCTCCCATAAAATTATATATAAAATTCGATTAACGAATTTTATCCTTATTTACTTTTTACTACTTCTACTATTAAGATTTATTAAGATATTATGCTATTAACAAAAAAACTGTATTATTTTATTTCATAATACAGCTTAAATATATATAATTTTTAAATTAATTTTTATTCAGTTACTTCTTTTGGTCTAATAACAACAAAACGATTAGGTTCTTCACCAGTACTTTCAGTATAAACCTTTTTATTATTGGTTAAAGTATTGTGAATAATTCTTCTTTCATAAGAATTCATAGGATCTAACTTAACTTCAACACGAGTCTTAGCAACTTCTCTAGCAATTTGCTTAGCCATTCTCTCTAAATTCCATTCTCTTTTTTGTTTATATTCACCAATATCTAAAATAAATTTATAGTTTTCACCAATTTCTTTATTAATACTTTGTCTAACAATTGTATTCAAAGCATCCAAAGTTTTAGCATTTTTACCAATCAATACGGCGTTATTATCTGAATAAATCGTAATATTTAAAGATTCATCTCTTTTTTTTACTTCCATATTAACAGTTAATCCCATATCAGTTATTATACCCTTAACTAATTCTTTAATATGTTCAACGACATCTTCCTTTTTTATAACTTCAATGACACTTTTTTTACTAAATAATTTATTGGTTTTTTCTATTTCTTTAATATATAAATTATTTTCTTGTTCCATTAATTCAGTCATTGCTAATGTTTTAGCCTCTTCAAATGTCTTTGCTTGATATGTATATTTTTTCATTTTGTTCTCCTTTTAACGATTAAATTTTGTAAAATTGTAAATAAATTAGTTACCATCCAGTAGATATCTAAAGCTGTCGACATGAAGAACGACATAACAATAATCATAATCGTAAACATATTTGTCATCATTTTTTGTTGACTACGCATTTCGGGACTGGTTGATATTTGATCAGATGTTGTTGCTTTAAATGAGAAATAAGTTGTAGCTGCAACTACTAAAACAACTAATAAATACCACCAATTACCATTTCCAAGTCCAACACTTGGAGTTGTTCCTAGATGATATACCAAGAATTTTTCTTCAAATATTGCAGGTACACGGTTTATAGCTTCTAAAAAAGCAATAAATAATGGAAGTTGTAAAAATGATAATAAGCAACCACTAATTGGATTTACATTATACTTTTTATAAACCATCATCATTTCTTGACTTTTTTGAAGCATTACTTGTTGATCACTTTGATCTTTATTTGCATACTTCTTTTCAATTCTTTCCATCTCTGGTCCAGCTTTTTTCATATATTCAGATTGCATTGCTGTTTTTCTTGTAATAGGATAAGCAATTAATCTTATTAATAAACTGGTAATTATTAATCCCAAACCATAACTTTTAGTAAGTCTACCAAAAAATAAAATCACAAATGCTAAAGGTTTTACAAAAATACTTGTCCATAATCCTTCATAACCACCTGATGTAATTGAAAAACTTTCACAATCAACTTCTTTTGTCTCGGTTGTAATTGTTCCATCTTCATTTTCCACTCCTACTTGAACTTCAATTTTATCACTTTCACAAGTACAATAAGGAAGTGAATCGATTTCTACACCATTTTCTTTATATAATCTAATGGTTTCTTCATCTGTTGGTCGACACAAAATATTTTCTGTTAAATTTTGCCCAGTTACTTCATTAATTACCGCTTTATTATCTTTATCTTTCAATTTTTTTGTACATCCAGTTAATAACAACGGAATAAGTAATAACAATATAATTTTCTTATTTTTCATAATCTCTATTTTATTCTCCAATTCTTTTTAATAAATATATTAAGTTTTCTTCTAGTTTATGATATTCTTCTAAAAGACAACTCTTTCTTACTATTATAATATAATCTTTTGAATTTGAATAGAGATTTTTGTGATTATCTAAAATATTTCTTACTTTTCGCTTTAATTTATTTCTGTTTACAGCATTACAAACCTTCTTGCCAACTGATATTCCAAACCGATACTTATTTAAATTATTTGGCTTATAATAGATAACAAAATAACGATTTTTTACACATTTACCAGTTTTTAAAATATCATTAAAATCTTCATTACTTTTAACAACATTTATTTTTTTCATACACACCTTCTTTGCAAAAAAAACCACAATTAAAATGTGGCTTATTTTTTAATAATTTCCTTACGACCTTTTTTTCTTCTTTTGTTTACAACTGATGTTTTAATTCTTGCAAAAAAACCATGTTTCTTAGCTCTTTTTCTTTTATTTGGTTGATAAGTTCTTTTCATTAATTCCACCTCCAAAACTAAAATCTACACTATTATAATAGTAAAATATGGTTGTTGTCAAACAATTTTTGCAATATTACTTTTGATTTTTTAGTTTTTCTTTAAATTTCTTCTTATTTTCTTTATTGTATCCTAAAATTATATCTAAATCTTTTTCAGCTAATTTATTTAGTATTTCTTGCAAAGTTAAGTCTTTGTTTTTGTCTAAAAATTTTGTATTAGCAATTTCATAAATTTTATTTTTGTTATTTATAACTTTAATATTTTTATTAACTAGCAATCCGTTATAGCGATATTCATAAGGATATGCCCACAAAATATCTGTATACCTTAATATAACAATATTATTAGATGTATCTACAATATAATCATTTAACAAATACAACTTCATCTTTGAATATGGGTTAGTTTCTTCAATTTGATAAATTTCGGAACTAATTCTTTCTAATTCTTCCTTCGAATACTTGCCAAATATCTTTTTATTTTTTAAATATCCTGTTAAATAAGTTGTGAAAAATCCTAAAAAGAATAGAAATGAAACACCACCAGCAATATAATAAATAGATAAATCACTACCATCAGTTACCATATCAAGATAAATTAATCCAACATAATCTTTAAAATTTTCATCAGTTAAATATATTTCTCCCATTTCTTCGTTATAAGAGGAAATTGCTAATTCTTTAACATCCGATTGAATTTCTTTAGTTAAACCAACGATTTTAATAGGATTTTCTTTAATATTTTTAACATTCAATTTTTTATAATCATCACTTTCCATATATACTACATATAAATTGTTATTCGCATCCATTACAAAATAAAATTTTGCATCATCCTCAACTCCATCATTTTCATAAGCAGCAAACAAATATGGTTCAGTATTGACATCTATATATGCATAAACATCATCTTTCGTTTCACTATTAAATTTCAAATCCTTCATACTTACCGGATTTGGTATCTCCTTATTTTGATTTTTAACTCCTAAAACAATCAAAAAGATTGTAGCAAACAAAAATACTAAACTAACAATTAAAAATATTCTATTTCTTCTAATCGATTTCTCAAACTGAGCTGAATTTAATCCTTTCATAAAAACTCCTTCCTAATTATAAATATTCTACAAAAAAATATTATCATAAATTATCACTATTGTAAATTACTAATAATTTATTTTTAGACTTTATAAAGTTATCCACAAACAATTCTCCACTTGACAGTGGAAAAATACTTTTTTAAGGTCTTTTTTTTACTAAAAACAAGAGTTTTCCACATATATGTGGAAAACTTTATCCACATGTGGAAAAGTATAATGTGGACAATTGTGGATAACTTTGTAAACCCTTGATAAATAAACAAAAACCATGTGGAAAACTATGTGGATAACTTGTGGATAACTTTTTTTAGCAAAAACTTTTCCACATAGTTTTCCACAATTTTTATAGACTTTTCCACATACAATTGTTGATAACTTAAAAAGTGTCAAGTAATAAATTTCATCTTTACTTTTGAAAAAGAAAAATGTAGAATATAGATGCAAAACTGGTGAGGAGGTGGAAAATGAATAATGAACTTCTATGGAATAAATTCTTAGAAAATATTAAAAATAGCGTAAATTCAATGGTTTATACAACTTGGTTTAGTAAAACAAATTTGGTTTCACTTGAAAATAACAAAGCCAAAATCGTTGTACCACTTGATATTCACAAAAAAAGATTATCCGAAAGTTATCACGATTTAATTACTAGTATTTTAACAAAATTAACCGGAAACGTTTACGAATTAGAATTTGTTTTAGAACAAGAATGTTCCGTAAAAACTGAAACTAAACCAATCGAACCCAAAAAAGAAGCAATAATACTTCCAAAATTTCATCATGAATCAAATTTAAATCCTAAATACACATTTGAAAGTTTCATAGTTGGAAATAGCAACAAACTTGCACACGCAGCTGCATTTGCTGTTGCCGAAAGCCCTGGTTTAACTTATAATCCTTTATTTATATACGGAAATAGTGGGCTTGGTAAAACACACTTAATGCATTCTATCGGTAATTACATCCAAAATACTTCAGATAAACGAGTTTTATATGTTACAAGCGAGCAATTTATCTCTGATTTTTCAGGAATTGGCCGAAAAGAAAACGGAGAAACCGATGAAAATTACAATTACGTTGATTATTTCAAAGATAAATACCGAAACATTGATGTATTAATTATTGATGATATCCAATTTCTAGCTGGGGCTACGCAGACACAACAAGAATTTTTCCATACGTTTAATACACTATATAATGATAAAAAACAAATAATAATATCATCTGACCGGTCACCAACAGATTTAAAATTATTGGAAGACCGGCTTAGAACAAGGTTTTGTTGGGGATTAACTGTTGATATCTATCCACCAGATTTAGAACTTAGAATTAATATTCTAAAGAAAAAAATTGACGGTTCAAAAATAGATAAAAATATTCCTGATGATGTTCTTGAATACATTGCTTCCAACATGGCAAGTGATGTTAGACAACTTGAAGGTGCAATAAATAGATTATTAGCTTATTCAACAATTATGGGTGGTGCTGAGATTAATTTAAGTTTAGCAGTCGACGCATTAAAAGACTTTATAAACAAAGGAACTAGTGAGAAAAACAATATTTCAAAAGTTCAAAAAATCGTTGCCGAATATTTCCAAATTTCAGCTGATGATTTAAAAGGGAAAAAACGCAGTGCCAGCATTGCTTTTCCAAGACAAATCGCAATGTTTTTAGCTCGTGATGTTTTAAATGAATCATATCAACGAATTGGTCTTGAATTTGGCGGACGTGACCATTCAACAGTTATGCACTCATGTGAAAAAATCGAAAGTGATATAAAAACTAACAAAAATATTCGAGAAACTGTGGAAAAGATTAAAAAGAACATCTCATAACTCAATAATTTGAGTTATCCACAAGTTATCCACAAGTTATCCACATAGTTTTCCACATACTTTTCCCTTATTTTTCAAACATTTGCGAAGTTTTCCACATAATTATCCTCAAAGTTTTCCACATAGTTTTCCACAATTGAAAATTTTCAGACATAATAGGACTAAATTTTTACCAAAAATTCCTACTTATCAACACCCAATTGTGGAAAAGTCAAAGTTTTCCACATAGTTTTCCACAATTAAAAATCCTCGCAAACCCTTGATAAATAAGGGTAAAATTAAGTTTTCCACAGTTTTCCACACCATTATTATTATTATATATATAAATAAAAGAAAAAAATAAATGAAATTATTCACAAAAATGTGAACAAAAAAAAGGAGAGTAAAAAATGAAAATAAAAATAAAAAAAGATTTACTACTAGAAAATTTAAATAAAGTTTCAAAAGCAATTTCTACTAAAAATTTAGTTCCAGCATTAGCAGGTATAAAATTTGATTTAACAAATGAAGGGTTAACTCTAACAGCATCTGATAACGATATAACTATTCGTTCATTTATTCCTAAACAAGATGACGATATGTCTATATTAGAAGAAGGTAGCATTATTATTCAAGGAAGATATATTTTAGATATAGTTCGTAAACTTCCGGATAAAATGATTAATTTAGAAGTTTTCGATGAATTAAAAGTAATTATATCAACAGAAAATAGTGAATACAATTTAAATGGAATTAATAAAAATGAGTATCCAAATATAAATTTAGAATTAAATAAAAATCCGATTTTAATCAATAGTAAAATTTTTAAAGAATTAGTTAACCAAACAGCATTCGCAGCATCAACCGATGAAGCACGTCCAGCATTAACTGGTTTGAATTTTAAAATTGTTGGTGATATTCTTGAATGTAATTGTACTGATTCTTATCGCTTAGCAAGAAAAGTTTTAAAATTAAATGAAAATGTTGATAATGATTATAACATTGTTATTCCAAGTAAAAATATTGTGGAAGTATCAAAATTATTATCAGATGATGAATTAAACATTGAACTTCATATTTTTAATAATAAAATAGTTTTTAAATATGACAACGTTCTATTCCAAAGTCGCTTAATAAACGGAACTTTTCCAAATACAGCAAATTTATTACCAAAAGAAAGTATGTTAAAATTAACTGTTAAAGTCGATGATTTATATGACGTAATTGATCGTGTAAGTATTTTAACCAGTGATAAAGAAAAAAATGTTGTAACACTAGAAACAAACGGAAATATTTTAACAATGAAATCTTCAAGTGCCGAAATTGGTCGTGTTGAAGAAAAAATGAATATTTCCAAGGATAAAGAAGAGGAAATAACAATTTCTTTTAGTTCTCGATATGTAATGGAAGCACTTAAAGTTCTTGATTCAGAAGAATGTGAAATTTCTTTTGTAAGCGAAGTAAATCCTATTATTTTTAAAACTGTTGGAAGTGATGATTTAATTCAATTAGTTCTTCCAATTCGTACTTATTAATTAAAATAAAATTCAAAAAAAGACCATTTTTGTTAAAATTTGATCAATTTTTTGAATTTTTTCACTTTTTTCGACAAGGTTCGACAAATTTCGACAAGACAATCTGTTATTTTATTAGCCAAATTTAGGTTTTCCCCATTTTAGGTGGATAAATTTAAATTGAAAAAATGGTTGATGAAATGGGGGTGAAACAATGGATGTTGATTCATACGAAATTAATAAGGACACTTGTGCAATTATAAACTTAAACAACGAAGTATCTCAAATAATTGAAAAAAATCAAGAATATCTAATACCTAAAAAGACTTTTGAAGTAATGGAAGATAGTTGTGCTTATTATGGAAGTAGTTATGAAGGAAGATTAAAAGGAACTAAAATGATACTTGGATGTAATTATAAATTACCAATTATTATTGAAGAAAGTAATGATATAATTTTCTTTCCAACTGGAGGAAGTGCTAGTGAAAAGTGTTCTTGGATATCTTTAAATCATGTTGAAAAATATGAGCCATATAAAGGCTATACTAAGGTTACTTTTACTGAAGGCAAAACCATAGTTTTAAAAATGTCATGTAGTTCTTTTGAGATGCAACTTCTAAGAGCTACAAGATTACAAAATTTAATCAAAAAAAGACTAGATAAGTAAAGAAAACGGCACCATAAGTGTCTTTTCTTTTGTTTAAAAGTAATAGATATTTAATATTTTCTAATGAAATATTTTATACTATTGAACGGATTGATTGTCAAAATAAAATTCATACCAAATTAACCCAAAAACATCTTGATATTTAATAAAACATGTTATAGAATAAATAGCCATGGTGTTAGTGGTAGTAAATAAAAAAAAGAAGGAGATGAAATGCTGATATATAAAACTTACAAATTTAGAATGTATCCAGATTTGGACCAAGTACAAAAATTAAATTCATTTCTAGGAACAAAAAGATTTATTTACAATTACTATTTAAATGAAAAAGAAAAAAATAAGAATTTAACGTTTAATCAAATGAAACAGGATTTAGTCTTTCTAAAAGATAAACATCATTGGTTAAAAGAAGTAGATGATTATATTCTTCTAAATGCCTTAGATGATTTAGAAAATGCTTACAAAAGATTTTACAATAAATTATCAGGTAAACCTAAGCATAAGAGTTATAACTCTATACAAAGTTATAGAACTTCGTGTAAAAAAGACAAAAAGGGAATCACCAACATAAAAGTTGATTTAGAAAACAATGTTATCAAACTACCTAAATTGGATGAAATAAAAATAAAAGGTTATCGTAAATTAAAAGAATTTAATTTAAAAATAATCAATGCAACAGTACTTAAAGAAGCAGGAAAATATTATGTTTTAGTACTAGTATTAGAAAATTTGAAAACTGAACCATTAAAAATGCCAAAAAGTATAGTAGGTGTTGATTTAGGAGTTAAGGATATAATTACTACAAGCAATGGTTTAAAAATTCAAAAAATAAAAGAGTTAAAAAAATTAGAAAACAAATTAAAAGGTTTAAATAAATGGCTTTCAAGAAGCAAACTTGGAAGGAAAAATCATTATAAAATAATATTAAAAATCGAAAAAATTAACCAAAAAATCAAAAATATCCGAAAGACATATAATCATTTAATAACAACAAACTTAATTAAAGAAAATGATATTATCGTGATAGAAAATTTAAAAATAAATCCTATGATAATAGATGCTAAAGACAAAATTGCCAAATATCTTTATAATACAAGTTTAAATGAAATAATTCACAATCTTAGATACAAAGCCACTTGGTATAATAAAAGAATCTATCAAGTAAGCACTTATTATCCAAGCAGTCAGTTGTGTTCGAATTGTAAAAACAAAAATTCAAAAGTTAAAGATTTGAGTGTCCGCGAGTGGGAATGTCCGAGATGTCATTTTGTGCACGATCGAGATATCAATGCCAGTTTAAATATATTAGATGAAGGGTTAAAGTTATATCTGAAAGATTTACAAAAATTTAATTAAAAAACACAAAAAATGCGTTATCAATCCTAAAAATGATAGTTAAGTACGGTGGCGACCATCGGAAATTGGTCTATGGAGGGGAAACCTGAAGAAGTAGAAAATATAAGTCGAGAGTTTTCCACAATCAATGGTTAAAAAAAATTTTAACCATTGATTGTGGAAAAAATGTCTAAAAATGTTATTTAGGGTTGTTTTAGGCGAAATTTATGATATAATATTTAAGCAAGTATAGGTATATTGCCAAATCCGAATATTTGTTTTTTAAGGGTTTTTGTGATGGTTTATGAAATTAAAAAATTTAAAATTAGTAAATTTTCGTAGTTATGAAGATATTTTTCTTGATTTTTCACCAGGTATTAATATTTTTATAGGTGATAATGGCTCAGGAAAAACCAATATTTTAGAAGCAATATATGTACTTTCATTAACTAAATCGAATAGAATAGCACATGATTTGGATTTAATTAAAACAGGATTTAATAAGTCGATTATTACAGGAGAAGTCTTGCATGATGATTATGTAAAAAAATATCAAGTATCAATTGATAAGTTTAGCAAAAAAGTTTATATAAATAATTTTCAAATTAAAAAAATTTCTGAATATATTTCTAATTTTTGTATAACTTCCTTTTTGCCGAATGACATTGAAATTATCAAAGGTTCTCCTAGCATTAGAAGAAATTTATTAAATATTCAAATTGGAGAAATTTATAATCATTATTTAAAGTATTTAAACGAATACAATACGTTGTTAAAAATGCGAAATGAATACTTAAAAAGATTAAATATAAATGCTTTTTCTGATATGAAATATTTGGAAGTTATTAATGAAAAAATGGCATCAATTAGTAGTAAAATTTATTATTTCCGTTTTTTTTACTTGGAGGAAATTAATAATCTAATTTCAAAAATTTATTATAAATTGTCAGGTATTAAAGAATTGAAAGTGGAATATGTCAATAATTTAGGGATAACCTCTTATAATGAAGAAAAAATAAAGGAAATTTTATTAACTAAATGGAAGAAAAACTTAAATAAAGAAATGTTACAAGGTATGACTTTAACTGGTCTCCATCGTGATGATTTAATTTTTTCTATCAATAATCAGGATGCAAGAATTTATGCATCTCAAGGGCAACAAAGATTAATTGTTATAGCATATAAAATTGCCGAACTTATGATTTTTAAAAAGATTAAAGGTGAATATCCAGTTTTGCTTCTTGATGATGTTTTTTCAGAAATTGATATAAAAAAGAGAAATAATATAATTAAATTTTTAAAAAGTGATATTCAAGTTATTATAACAACAACTGATATTGAAGATATTTCTAAGGATTTAGTTGATTGCGCAAGAGTGTTTAAGATAAAAAATGGTGAGATAAAAATTAAAGGTGGTGTGAAAAATGGAAGAAAAAGTACAAGAAAATTATGATTCATCAGCAATTCAAGTTTTAGAAGGTTTAGAAGCCGTTCGTAAAAGACCTGGTATGTATATTGGAACAACAGATGTAAAAGGTCTTCATCATTTAGTTTGGGAAATAGTTGATAATTCAATAGATGAGGCTTTGGCAGGATATTGTAAAAGTATTGAAGTAATAATTAACAAAGATAATTCAATTACAGTTAAAGATGATGGTCGTGGAATTCCTGTTGATGTTCATCCAAAAACAAAGATTTCAACAGTTGAAACCGTTTATACAGTATTACATGCAGGTGGTAAATTTGGTGGAGGAGGATACAAAGTATCTGGTGGTCTTCACGGAGTAGGTGCAAGTGTTGTAAACGCTTTAAGTAAATGGGTTGAGGTAACAGTTTATAAAAACGGAAAAATTCACAATATTCGTTTTGAAAATGGAGGACACACAGTAAAACCATTGCAAGTAACAGGGGAGTGTTCTCTTGATAGAACTGGTACAACTGTAACATTTAAACCGGATCCAGAAATTTTTGATACAGATATTTATGACTACGAAACATTAAAAACAAGAATAAGAGAATTGGCGTTTTTAAATCGTGGTTTATCAATTAATATTCGTGATGACAGAGACTTAGAAGATACAACTGGTGAAAATTTTATGTATGAAGGTGGAATAAGTGAATATGTCAGATTTATAAATCAAGAAAAAACCCCAATTCATAATAATATTATTCATTTAGAAGGTGAAAAAAACGGAGTTTTCTTTGAAGTTGCTATGCAATATAATACATCATACAATCCTAGTATTTATTCCTTTGTAAATAACATTAATACTCATGATGGAGGAACACATGAAGATGGTGTTAAACGTGCATTAACTAGAGTTATCAATAGTTATTCAAGAAAAAACAATATTTTAAAAGAAAAAGATGAAAATTTAAAAGATGATGATGTAAAAGAAGGACTTACAATGATAATTTCTTGTAAGCATCCAAATCCTCAATTTGAAGGGCAAACAAAGGGGCGTCTTGGAAATAGTGAAGTAAGAAGTTTGGCAGATAGTGTATTTGCTGAAGGGTTTGAAAGATTTTTACTTGAAAATCCAAATGAGGCTAAAACTATAATTAACAAAGCAATTTTAGCAAGAAATGCCAGAATGGCAGCCAAAAAAGCTAGAGAAGCAACAAGAAAAAGTGATTTAGCAACAACAAATTTCTTTGGTAAATTATCAGATTGTAAGAGCAAAGATCCGAGTGTTTCAGAAATTTTCATAGTCGAAGGAGATTCAGCTGGGGGAAGCGCTAAAAAAGGTCGTGATTCAATGACTCAAGCCATACTTCCACTTAGAGGAAAAATTTTAAATGTTGAGAAAGCAAGATTAGATAGAGCACTTGGAAATGAAGAAATAAAGACAATTATTACAGCATTTGGAACTGGAATAGGGGAATATTTTGATTTATCAAAATTAAGATACGATAAAATTATTATAATGACCGATGCTGATGTTGATGGTTCGCATATTCGGGTTTTATTACTAACTTTGTTTTATCGTTTCTTTAAACCAATTGTTGAAACTGGTCACATTTATGCTGCGCAACCACCATTATTTAGAATAATGCATGGTAAAACTAGAAAATATGTTTTAAACGAAAAAGAACTTAATGATTATTTAAATACCTTACCTGAAAATGTTCGCAATAGAGCAGAAATTGCCAGAATGAAAGGGTTAGGAGAAATGAATGCTGAAGAATTAAATGAAACAACTATGGATATTGAAAAGCGTGTTTTAAGAAAAATCACAATTGAAGATTGTATGGCAGCAGATGCGATTTTTGAAAAACTTATGGGGGATGAAGTAGAACCTCGTAGAAAATTCATCGAAGAGAATGCTTGGAATGTTCAAAATCTTGATATTTAGTAAGGGGTGAAATAATGAATAATAATGAAGAAATGAATGAATTATTAAAAAGAGCCAGCGAAGATCAAGAACGAAATGATGAAAATTTAGAAAACAATAGCGAAGTAGTTGCAAATCAAAGTAATTTGAATTCAGGTCTTGCTGACAACGATTTTGGTGGTTATTTTCATGAAAGAGATAGACTTGATCAGAATAATATTGTAAATGAAGTTGAAACATCTTTTTTGGAATACTCAATGAGTGTTATAAAATCACGTGCATTACCAGATTTAAGAGATGGTTTGAAGCCAGTTCACCGAAGAATTCTTTGGTCAATGTATGAATCAGGATATACTCCAGATAAACCACACAGAAAAAGTGCAAAAACCGTTGGTGAAGTTATGGGTAATTACCATCCACATGGAGATTCATCAATTTATGAGGCTATGGTTAGATTAGCCCAAGATTTTAATCAACGTTACATGTTAATCGACGGACACGGAAACTTTGGTAACATCGAAGGAGATGGAGCCGCAGCAATGCGTTACACCGAATCCAGATTAGCAAGAATTTCATTAGAACTTTTACGTGATATTGGTAAAGATACTGTTGATATGGATGATAACTTTGATGTAACCTTAAAAGAACCAACAGTTCTACCATCAAGATTTCCTAATATTTTAGTTAATGGTTCAATGGGAATTGCTGTTGGTATGGCAACCAATATTCCACCTCATAATTTAGGTGAGGTAATTGATGGATGTGTAGCCTATATTGATAATCCAGAAATCGATACTCTTGGATTAATGCAATATATAAAAGGACCTGATTTTCCAACAGGTGGTATCATTTTAGGAAATTCTGGTATTAAAAAAGCTTATGAAACTGGTCGTGGTTCAATTACTATAAGAAGTCATGCAACAATTGAAGAAGCAGGAAACCACAGTAACATCATTATAGATGAAGTTCCGTATGGAGTTAATACAATGGAACTTAAAAATAAAGTTGCAGAATTGGTTCACAATAAGGTAATTGAAGGAATTTCTGACTATCATACAGATTTAAAAGATGGAGTAAAAATCACAATTACTTTAAAAAGAGATGCAAATCCTCAAGTTGTTTTAAATAATTTATACAAACATACAAATTTTCAAATTAATTATGGAATTATTTTCTTAATGTTAGATGGTTTAACTCCAAAAACATTAGGACTAAAAGATATTATTTCGAAATATATTGAACATCAAAAAGAAGTGATTATTCGAAGAACAAGATATGATTTAGGAAAGGCTCAAGAAAGAGTTCATATTTTAGAAGGACAAAGAATTGCTTTAGATAATATTGATGAAGTTGTTCACATCATTAGACAAGCCGATACAGATGAAGAAGCTAAGGATAAATTAATTGAGCGATTTGGTTTAGATGAAATTCAAGCTAATAATATTCTTGAGATGCGTCTTCGTCGTTTAACTGGATTAGAACGTAGCAAAGTTGAAAATGAACTTGCTGATTTAATGGTAAAAATTGCAGATTATAAAGATATTTTGGCATCAACCGAAAGAGTTTTAAATATTATCAAAGAAGAAATGTTAGAGATTAAACGTAAATACAGTGATGATAGACGTACCAAAATTGATATGACTGCTGTTGATTATATTGAGGATGAATCTTTAATACCTGTTGAAAACACTTTAATCACTTTAACGAATAAGGGATATATAAAGAGAACTTTAGTTTCTGAATATAAAACCCAAAATCGTGGTGGAGTTGGTATTAAAGGAATGGCAACTAATGAAGAGGATTTTGTTGAGAAAATGATTAATATGGAAACTCATGATTATATTTTATTCTTCAGTAATAAGGGAAAAGTATATCGTATGAAAGGTTATGAAGTACCAGAATATAGTCGTCAAAGCAAGGGGCTTCCGATAATTAATTTATTATCAGTTGAAAAAGATGAAAAGATTACTTCAATTTTGTCATTAAAAGCCAAAGATCCTATTGAAAAATACTTATTGTTTGTTACGAAAAATGGTCTTGTAAAACGTACAGATTTACATGAATTTGATAATTTAAGAAGTAGTGGTAAAATAGCTATTAGTTTAAGAGAAGATGATGAATTAATTTATGTTCGAAAAACAACTGGCGAAAATGAAATCATTATTGGAGCAACAAACGGACGAATGGTTCGCTTTAAAGAAACAGATATTCGTATTATGGGAAGAACCGCCGCGGGTGTTCGTGGTATAGATTTAGAGGGTGCTAAAGTAGTTGGTGCCGAAGTAATTGATTCTGATAAATTAGTGTTTATTGTAACTGAGAAAGGTTATGGTAAAAAAACGCCAATTGAAGAATATCGTTTAACTCGTCGTGGTAGCAAAGGTGTTAAGGCTTTAAATATAACTGAACGTAATGGTAGTTTAATTTCTGTAAGTTCGGTTGTTGGAGATGAAGATGCTATGATGATAACGGATGCTGGTATAATTATTCGTATTTCCCTAAATCAAGTTTCAACATTGAGACGTGCTACTCAAGGAGTAAGAGTGATTAATTTAAAAGATAACCAATCTGTTGCAACTGTCGCAATAATTGAAAAAGATGAAACGGGCGAAGATGAAGTTATAAATGAAACAAATAATGAAGTCAATCTAGTAGAAAACAATCAAGAAATTAGTAATTTAGAAGCAAAAGATACTGAAATTCAATAAAATCAGTATCTTTTTCTAATACAAAAAAAGTGCATAAAAAAGATCGGTTCTTCGCGAAACGATCTCTATAACCAAGAATATCTTAGTAATAATAATACATCTTATGTGAACAATTCCATTGTATCACAACATCAATAAAAAATATCAAAAAAATACAAAAAAATGCAGATTTGACGTAAACTAGATACAAAAACAATCGATTTGTGTAAATTTGTTGTCAGATAACTGGATGAGTTTATTGCAAAATTTATAATATTCTATATAAATTTTTAATATTAAAATTTGATCCTAAAAAAATCATGTTGATTATAAAATTACTTCCAATTTTGAAAATAAAATTATCTAGGCAAGGATAATATGAATTTATATTTGGTTAAAAAATACATAAATTTAAGTTTGATTCTGGCTACTATATTCTTTTAATAATTAAAATACATTTATACTAAATAGGTTCTTACACAAAGGAAGGCAATAAATTTAACTGATTTTGATACTCAAAAAAATATCAAAGGGAAATATTTTTTTTATTAATAAAAAAATGTTGTTATAAATTTAAGGTAGAATTTATCGTTACAGTTCAGTCAAGGAACTGAAAAATAAGTGAGTTTTGCTCACTTTTTAAATTACTCAAAAATAGATTGATTATTAAAAGCATTGTTAATAGATTGTAAAATATCAATTTTTTGTTTTTTACAAGTTAATATGCAACT
>JAFURC010000039.1 GCA_017472015.1 Bacilli bacterium | reverse complement strand
CAAAATCAAAGTAGCAACATACAATATAAGTATAAAAAGAAAAAAGAAAAAATCACCTGAATATAGGTATAAAAAAATAACAACAGCATATAATAATAATATAAGAGGGAAAAGGAAAGACCGGTAACAAAAAATCCTCTATAATCAAAAATAAGAAGCCGGTAATAAAAAGAATTAAAAAGTAATACCCAGCACCTTGACAATTGAATATCTTAGTATTAAATGCTTATTCCCGTCCCACTTCTATAAAAAAGAATAGGAGTGATAAATATATGAAATCATATTATGTACAATTTATAAGTACTAAAGAAAGGGAAACTGAAATGTATCAAGAGTGTAAAGTTGCTAACAGTTATGGACAACTTGTAAAAGATACACTTGCACAGGCTGAATTTTTAAGCACTAATGTATTCAAAGTAGATACAGTTAAAATCTTTAGTTATATAGATGGAAAAATACTTGAGACTTTCGATCTATAGGAGTGATAAGTATATGGAAAATAACTGGGTATATATAATAGTTTGGGAAATAAAAAGAAGTGGAAGGGTAAGAGATTTCACAACACTTGATAAACAAGAATATCAAAATTTTAAAGAATACCTAATAAACAAGGCGGATAAATTTGAAATCATAGAAGACTACGTTTTAGAACTAGTAGAAAAATAATAATCAAGTGGGCCGGGAATAAGCATTTAATGCTAAATAAATTTAAATTTTGGAGGTTTTACCATGATGAATAATGAATTAAAAATAAGATTAGAAAATTTAAAAGGTAAAAGTGAATTAAAGGATGCCGTAATAAATATAACACTAGATAATATTGATAATTATGACAATGGAGAAATATATTTTTTTGAAGTGTTAAACTATGGATGTCAAAGCGGAATAGTTAACGAATTAACTTATTATTATCAAACTGAAAAGTTTTTTAATGCTTATGCTGATGAAATATTTGGATTATATAATGAATTAGTTAGTGAATGTGGGCAAATAGATATGGAATTAAATAAAAATAATTTAGCATGGCTGGCATTCGAAGAAACTTTAAGAAATATAACATATGATTTAGATATAGAAATATAAAATACCTGAATTAATTTAATCTTTTTACCTTCCTTAATGATCCATTAAGGGAGGAATAAAGGATTAAATTATCCTTAATAAAAATTTTTAGGAGGTATGTTATGAGAAATACTATAAATTTAAATGATGTAATAGTAAGAGGTTATAGAGAGAATTGGGGTACTTATATTGAAATAAGCGAAGATGACCAACTAGTTTACTTCCAAGAATTTAAAAAATTCCTTTTAAATTATTGTAGAGTAAATTCAAAACCTTATATGTGCATTAATCACTTATCATTGGAAGAACTTATAAATTATGGATATAAAAGAATATACAACAGAGTAATATTCAATTTAGAAACAAAAAAGTGTCAATATATAGCAGGGCAAGATTATAGAGAAGAAATAAAGACTTTAAAAAATATAATAAAAAAAATAAGACATTATTAAAATTAAAATATAATAATATATATATCTTGTTATCTCCTACCATCTTATTAGATGGTGGGAGACTAGAAGATATATATCTTCCTAAAATTAATTAAGGAGGTTTAAACATGGCGGTTAAGAGTGTTTTTGAAAGAACAAGTAGCACAAGAAAAAATCAAATAAAATGCAACTTTCAACTATTAAAAGAGGATGAGCTAAAATTAATTGAACAAAAGACAAAAGGTAGTTTACCAGCAGCAACAAAGCTGTCAAAACATTTAGCGGAAAAAAAATTACCAGTTTCAACAGAGGAAATAATTAATACTTTACATAACTTTAGGATGAAAGACATAATAGAAATTAACCAAGATTTAGACAGCGGAAATATCAAAGTCTTAATTAAGGGGGATAAAAAAGTAATAACAGAGAAGGGGAAAAAGTTTTATTTATATACTTT
>JAFURC010000038.1 GCA_017472015.1 Bacilli bacterium | reverse complement strand
GACTAATTTAAGACTGAAAGTAATTACACAACAATACAAAAATGTATTGACTAAATAATAAATATAACTATAATATGTTTTAATTTGAATGGTTTATTTCACAGAAGGAAATACCATTACACAACTTTTACGATACTCCCAAAAATATATAAATAAATCTCTCTAAAGCAAGATATTAAAACTATCTTGCTTTTTCAATGACAAAAATACTTAACCAGTTCTAATCATAAATTAAGACTAGACTAACTAAGTATTTTATTATATTAATAACTATTTTCTAAATAAATTTCTCACTAATGACTTATGTTTTTCTTTTTTAACTATTCTTTTTAACTTTGACAAATCTTTAACAAAATCAACTTCATTGAAATTAATTAAATCAATTAATTGAATAATAGCTTCATCATCAAACGAATTTAAAATATTAGAATTTAACCATTTAACATTCCCACTATTCCAAAAACTTCTTTCAATTTTTTCTGAATTTAAATTATACAAACTTAACGCTCGATTAAAATCAAGCTTATTATCAATGACATGTTCAAAATATTTTGAAGCAAACCATCCTTTATCAAATAATTCTTCATCATTAAATAAATCAAACATCAAATCGGCATTCCAATAATGTTGACAAAAATCAGTCGTTTGAATTAAATTATTTAATCTTTCTTTTGTATCTTTATTTTTAGGAATTAAACCCATACTTCCTATAACTTCAGATAACTGTTCTCTTGAAGCCCTTAAGTATGTTTCATCAGTAAAAATATCCATTTGTTCTTTTTTTAGCACTAAACTAATATTAATGCAACTGCTATAATTTTTTTCTTTTAAATCATCTTTTCTTAGTTTAAATAACTTAGAAAAACGATCTATATATTTTTCCCTTTCCTCTAAATCAAGATTTTTTGTAGAACGATAAAAATGTTCTAATACTGATTTAGAATTTTTAACCATTTCAATATATTCAACTTCTGTAAATTTAGACGTTATGCTATTATCTAAAGTATAAATTGATAATCCATGAGGATAACTACCAAAATTAATTTCTTCTTTTAACATTCTTTGTAATAAAGCTACATTATCATAATATAACGCTGTATAATATAATACTAAATTACACCAAATTCTCCTACTTTCTTTTTTATCATTCATAGGTAATAATTTATAAATTAGCGTACCATAAGAATCAACATCTAATTCTTTTAATTCAGTGTTTATTACCTCTTTTAATACAACAACCATTTTCTTATCTATCTCTTCTACCCTTTCACTTTCTAAATTAACGTTCCCTTTAATATATCTTTTTATAGTCCTAATAGTATCATTAATATAAATATTAACAAAATCATCTTTTAACATATTATTCCGCCATTTTATAATTTATTATACACCAAAATTTATTTTTTTTAAAGTTGTGTTCAACTTTATGACTGATTTTGATATTCACCATAAGCAACATTTAAATCAATAGGTATTTCTATTGAAAAAATATCTTTTGATTTAATATAATTATCATCTAAAATAATATTGCAATAAGATTCAGTTTTTAATTTGCTTAATTTGAATCTTTTTTTCATAGTAAAAATATAAACGAACCAATCTAAATATTCTTGAAAGTGTCTTATAGATACACCTCTAAATTTACTAAGCCATGTTTCTAATTGAGAATGTATACCATTTATTTCAGCTAGATTGTATAAACCATCACTATGAAATCCTGATGGAATGGCTTTAAGTTTAATATTATAGAATGAACAAAATTCTTGATATGCACTAGCACTATCTGTTGTTATTGTTTTAATTTTATTTATTCTTGGACCTATGTATTGTTTGAGCATATCTGTAGTACATCTACCTAATCCGGTTATTTCTAATACTAAATTATCGTATTCATCAATAGTTGAAATTACACAGATTTTATGATGACTAATTCCTCTATACGGAGAAGAAGTAGAAGTTCTTTTTTTGAATATCTAGGCATATTTTTAGGCTTTGTTCCTTTTAAATTTATGGAAAAATATTTTTCATCTGATTGGGTTTTTCCACTTAATTTAATACTTTTTACAAAAGATTTAAGGGCTAATAATACTTTGTGTCTAATTCTAAAAGATGTATAAATAGAAATATTATTTTCTTCTGCTATTCTTCTTATACTGAACCCATCTAATAAATTATCAATAATATTACTCCAAACTTCAAATGAAAGTTTACTACGATAAATTATAGTATTTGAAGTTTCGGAACAAGTGTGGTTACAACTTGAACAAATATATTTTTGAACTCCATTTTTTGTCTTACCATTTTTACTTAATTTGCATCCACATTCATTACAAAATAAACTTTTCTCTCTATGATTATATATTATTTTTGAATTTGAATCTTTTTTTGAACAAACTCCAGCTAAATTTTCTATTAAATAATTTTTAAATTCTATAATTGTTACTG
>JAFURC010000037.1 GCA_017472015.1 Bacilli bacterium | reverse complement strand
TATGCTAAAAATGGTATTAATATGTTTGATGCTTTAATCTCGCTTTTAAATAATAAACCTAAATTAGTTTAATTAGTAAAAAAAAACAGATAGAAAATTTATTTCTACCTGATTTTTGACGTGTCTAGTCTAAACTGTAACAAATAATTCTAAATAGTTATTTTAATAAGCATATAATCCATGTATTTTACTAATTTCTGTATCAGTTAAATTATCAAGCATCCATTTATCATCAACTACTGATAAAGTTAAATTCAAAGTATAAGTTACTTTATCTTTGGCTTTTTCAAGTTGTTCTAGTTTATAATCATTAAATTTCGAGATATCTGTTGTTTCATTATCCTCTCTTAAAAATTCTTCTTGATTATTTGTTAAGTAATCTTCTGATTCACTTATAATTTTATTATAATCATAAACTTCTATTTCCACCTCAACAACCGCAGTATCGCCATCAATAGTTTCATCTTTTATTTCGTACGACAAATGTTGATATTGATTCTTTAAAATATCACGGTATCTTTCTTTTTGATCGGTTGTCATGACTGTTTCACTTAACAAAGTCTCATCCAAATCATCAAGTACTTCAGAATCTAATGTAATATAATTATTAAACATTGTTTCAACTCTTTTAGTTGGAGTATTCATTAAATCATTTTCACATCCTACCAAAAAAATTACCATAATTATTGTTATTAATATTTTTTTCATATTCATCACCCATTTATAATATGGAAAAAAATAGTTTATTTATACAAAAAAATAGTTTATTTTTACATAAACTATTAATTGATAGCATCCATTATAACTAAATTAATAATGTTATCTAATTTTTCTGTTTTTGATAAGTTAAAATCATTTTTTATAATTTCTAAGTCTTTTTGAATTAAATTAATTAATTTTTCCATTCTAGGTAATAATCTTTTAGTTTCTAAATTATCAAGAATTACTTCTAAATTACTTAACTTAGAATATTTTCCATAGTTATTACTTTTAATATACGTTTCATATAAATGTTTAAATGAATAAACATCAATTGAATTAAAACGTTTATTTTCAAGAATTTTAATTGTTGTATATAAGTAATTATTATTAATTGACTTATCTAAAATAGTTTCTCCAAGTTTATTTTTAATATTTGGAATAAAATCTTTATTATCAAAAACATATTCAATTATTTCTTTAACATTAAGATAGTTAATGCCAACTAAAATATGTGCTAAGGTATCTCCATCATTATTTTGATGATTTATATCTACCTTATCAATGTATTTTAAAGCTAAATCATAATGTTTAGTCTTTAATAAATACATAATTATATTATTCCCATCTTTATCCTTATAATTAAAATCAAATCCATCTTTACTAATAATTTTATCAAGAACCTCTTTATCTCCTTCATTAATTAAGGAGAAAATCAGGGATGGATCACTGTCACAAAGACTTTCTGCTTGCATAATTGAATAAAACATAAATTCCACCTCTTTCTGTGTGACGTCATTTATTCTATCAAAAACAACTTAGTTTGTCAAATTCGATAAATTACCCTGATGACACAGTTTCAATAGTTCATATAGTTTTATATGTTTAATAGTTATTTCTTTACTTAAAGAATTAATTAACTCTTCATAAATTGTTTCAATTTCACTTGAACTTTTATTAAAATATTCAAAATACAAGTATTCTAGTTTATTAATATCTTTTTCACGATAAGCATTTTTAAATTCATTTATTAAATATTTTCGTATTTTAATTTCTTTTCTTGTTAAAAACACATAATCTTTCTTCTTACCTATTATATTATATGTAACACTTATTAAATTGCAACGCTTAGATATATCAATTGTATCACATGATTCATCAAGTAATAAATCACTTACCTTTGAAATACTTAAATCATCATTTAATAAAACGGCAATTACTTTATAAGAATCGGTAAATAGACAAGCATATTTTAAAGTTTTTATTTTTTTATTATCAAATACTTCTGTTTTATTTAAAATTTCATATGTAATTTGATCATCTATTTTAATTTTTTTAATTAAAAAATCTTCGATTACTCGAGAACTTACTTTATAAATTGGAATCTTTTTTATGTGAGTTATGTTATCACTTTTTTCCCATTCATAAAATTCATAAAAATCATTATTAAAATTTAATAAAATATCATAAATATATGTCATTTAGTCTCCTTTAAATATAGCTATCACAAGAATTATTATTCCAAGTATAGCCAGTAAACATTCAAATCTTTTAAAAATTAAATTTAGATATTCAAATATACTATAACCAATTGTTAAGTAATTTAAATATAAAATCATATACATAAAACCTATTAGAGTAAAACCAAATCCTATCAAAAAGAGAAAGAAGCGTATTTCAATCACCTATTAATAGTTTATTTTTCTAACACTAATATTATGATATTAAAAATTTAATTTATACAAAAAAACTAATGAATAATCACTAGTTTAATAATTACTTGCTTTTTTATATTCCTCTTCATCAAGCATTCCCAAAGCTTTCTTTTCTTCATTAATTGCATCTTTTAATTGATTAATAGTTGCTAAAACATCATGTAAATTTTGAGTTTTCGCTAAAGTTTTTTGCTTATATTCTTCAATTTTGACAACTCTTTGTCTCTTTAACTCTTCAAGTTCTCTTTCAAGTTCACTTTGAATTTCAAATTGAGTTTCCAATGATTCTGCAACTATTTCATAATCTTTTTTAGCTTGTGCTAGTTCTGCACCTGTATTATCAACTTGAGTTACTACAGGAGTTTGTACCTCTTTTGCTAAAATTGTATCCAATCTTTTTTCTTTATCAAATGTATATTTAGGTTCCTCTTTAATTGGAGTACTAAAATCATTTAAACTTGAAACATTTGAAAAATCAAATGGTTGTTGAACTGGTTCTTCTTGTTTCTCAACAACTGGTACTTCATATTCAACTCCTACTTTTTTAGTCGCCTCTTTCGTATTTTCAGGTACAACTGGATTTGTTTTTAAACGACGATGTCCAAGACTTACTATATTTCCATCTGTTGAATTAATAAAGCAAGTAGCATTTGTGGTATCAAGACTTGCTTGATAAAATTCTTTGGATTTTGATGGAAAGTTTACTACGTTATTAACTTGTTGTGGTGTTTCAACTGGTTTGTTCACTTCCAGCGGAGTTGATTGAACTGGAGTTTCAACAAATGGTGTTTGAATTTCTTGTTTAACATCATTTTGAGAAACTTTTGAAAGTTCTTGTTTTTCGCGACGAACACTATTTTGTAGTTCAGTTGTCTTTTTATAAAATGTTTTATACGTACTAAGTTTAGCTGGCTTTCTTGTCTTAAATAAAGCACTATTATCATAAAATTTTTGTTCACCTAAAACCGTGATATTTCCTTGCATGTCATCACCCCTTATAATTATTCATTTTTTGAAAGTTCTCTTAAAAGATCTTTTATTCTTGACCATTCATTATCATCACTTACAGTATTTAGTGTAATATCATCACCTACACGAGTAACACCTGAAACATAAATAGTTACATTACCATTTTCATCAGTTTCATTTTTTGTATATATAACATATTCTTTATTGTTATCATTAAATTTAAAAGATAATAAAAGTTCTACTTCTTCTTTAGTTCCATTTTCAAGTGTTAAAGTAATCATTTTTTTCTCTTCCATATATATCCTCCATATCTTCTATTATCATTTTAACATATTTATTTATTATTTCAAGTATTTTTGACTCTTTTTAACTTAATTTTTAAATATTTTTTTATAATTATAACTAAATTACCAAATTTTAGAAAAAGATGAAATAATTCCTACTTCATCTCTTTAATCTTCTTAATCAAAAAATAATTACATTCATAAGCACATTGATTTTTTAAATAACTTTCTTTATTATTAATATCATTTATTTTATTCCAATTTTTATTTTTCTTATCACAAAAACCTTTTAACCTAAGTTTATTATAGGCATAATCACCTAAGATATAATCGTATACATAAAAATAATCAGTGTACTTTGATTCTAATTCTTCTTTGTTTAAACAATCATTTTTATTTTCAAGAACTAAGTAACTTGAATTATCTAACTTAATTTCTTTATTTTTTTCTTTCATTATTATAACTCCTTGTCTATTTCATTCGATTTTAAATTTTTATAGAATTTATAAAATTTAAAGTATCATTTAAAGTGCCATCACCTTATTCATCTAAATAATTTATATTAAATGCTGACTTTTGACTTTTATATTTTGCTAAATTACTACCACTATTCCAAGTCATATATCCGCCAGTTAGTCCGGCATCATACAATCCTTTTATTTGTTTAGTTAACATTTCACCATTATAAGTAACTGTTGGATTCCAATAAGGTGTGTCATATGCAGTTATCCAAGTACGAGCAACGGCTGGTGATGGTGTTTCAGTTTGTCTTGTTGCGGCAGTTTTACCCCAGTTTAACATTGTTTGATAAGGATTATTCCAACTACTTTCTTTTTTATCAAAGTGATCAGTATATGGCATAGCACTTATAGCATCAACAACATTACTAATTGCTGGCCAGTATTGTCCATAAGCAGTTACATATCCCCAAGATGATTCTCCGAATACATCAGCTGACACATAAACATTTAATTCATGAAGAGAATCAGTTGCATACATTAAAAATCTTTGAATTGCCTCGGCTTTTGTTTCTTCATATTTATTTTTAAAATCAATATTTTTATAACTACTTATGCGATCAGGAAATCTTACATAATCAAATTGAATTTCATTAAATCCAAATAAATTAACAGCCTCTTTGGCTAAATCAACTGTAAATTTCCAAACATCTCGGTTATAAGGACTTGGCCAGTATGAACCACTATGTTTTAACATCGATCCATCAGTTTTACTAATGACATTATTTGGATTATCTTTAGCGTAATAATCATCTTTAAAAGTCGTAATTCTTCCAATTACATAAAAACCATTTTCTTTTAATAAATTAATTGCATATTTATAATCTTCAACACTGTTATTGGCATACTTATAATTTGTTGGAGAATATTTTTCGTAAATACTACTTTTATAAGCCGGAACTGAATTATCCTTAATATCAACAACAAAAGCATTTATTTTAGTAGTCTTCGCGTAATCAATATAATTTTGAATACTATTTTTAATTCCTTTAGCTCCATTTATATATAAGGCATAAACTTCTTCTGGCATTTTATTGTCTTCAAAACTTACTTTTTCCCGTGGATAATAGTCAAGAGTTGCCGCACTTCCACCACCTAGTTTATCTCCCCTGCTTTCATGAGTTTTATAAATACCCTCAGGATCATAGTTTTTTAAAGATTCTTCTTCCGTTGAAACTAAATATTTACTATAAAAATATCCCTCTTCTTCACCTACTTTTACTTTATATAAATCAACACTTCCATCAGGAAGTAATTCATTATAACCAGTTATTTCAACAGAAGAACCTTTTTTTACTAAACTAAGTAAATTACCATCTAAATCTTTTAGTAAGTTATAACTAGTTCTTACATATAAATTTTCTTCCATGACAACACTATCCATTGAATCAACGATACTACTAGTTAAAACATAATAAAAATTATTTTCATATTCTATTTTCGTGTATTCAAGTTCATTATAAGTATATTTACTATCCGGATAATATTTAATTTCACTTCCCCTTATAAGCTCAAGTTTCTTTTCTAAACTTTCTTCATCAGTTTCCTCATTTTTTATAAGGCAAAATAAATCTAGTGTATAACTTGTACTTCCCAAATATCCATTATCAGTTTTTTCAAAGAATTGTTTCTTTTCTCCTCCTGTAAATATTATAATACTAGCACCTATAAAGACAATAATAACTAAAAGCAAAATTACATTTTTAATTTTTAATTTTCTTTTTTTCTTCATTTCAAACTCCTATTTTAATTCTTATATTACTATAATATCACAAAATTAAAATATTAACTAAATTATTTAAAAAAAAATTAAAAAAAGGCAAATAGTCACCTACTTACCTAATTAAATTTTATAAAAAGTCATCGATTGTTAAAAGTCTTTCATCAATTTCTTTTAAAGAAGGTCTTGGTTTTTCTTGAGTTTCTTTAATGTTAATAACTTCTTCTTCATCTTTTTTAATAAGAGATACTTGAATATTAATATCATTTATATTCTTTTTACTTATCGCACTTCCGGTTGAATAACGATCTAAAATTGGAAGTTCCGTTATTTTTAAAGTAGTTATTTCATCAGTTCTTAATACTAAGTAAGTATTGTTATTTTCTGTGAATGTTTTTAAAACATGATATGGATTACTTTTAACTTCTTTTAAAATCATAAGTCCACGTCTGGCTCTTGAAGATTTTTCAAATTCTGATAACTTCATTCGTTTACCGGTTTTCTTGTCAGTTATTAAGGAAATATAATCAAGATTATCAAAGTTGTTAACTGATACTACTACATCATCTTTTAAATTAATTGATTTAACTCCACTTGTACGAAGTCCAACAGTAGGAATTTCTGTGATATCATACCAAAGACCATAACCGTTTCTAGTTGCCACAAAGATGTTGTTGTATTTAGAAATGAAAGCATTAATTAATTTATCATCATCTTTTAATTTCATACAATTAACACTTTTATTATAACGAAGTAATTTAAATTCATTTAATTTAGTACGTTTAATCATACCATTTTTACTTGATAAAGTAATATCTAATTTATCAGTAAATTCAGATACTTTAATCGAGCTAATTATTTCTTCTCCATCAGATAAAGGAACTAAATTACTAACATGTTTTCCTAAATCTTTCCATTTCATATCTGGAATAGTATAAACTGGAATGAATAAGAAATTACCAAGACTTGTAAATAGTAAGATAGTATCTAACGTATTTGCTTCATATATACCAAGTGGATAGTCATTGTCTTTTAAAGTTGGTTCCATGTCAGTTGCTTGATATGATCTTTGACTGCATCTTTTAATATAACCATCACGACTTACTAAAACTATTACATCCTCCTCTTTTATCATGGCTTTTTCATCAATTGAAATATCCATAACTTCATCTTTTATTTCGGTTTTTCTAGGTGTTGCATATTCTTTCTTTATATTTCTTAATTCTTGTTTCATAACATCTTTTAACTTTTCTTTATCACTTAAAATTAAAGTTAATCCTTCAATTATTTTCTTTAAATTATTAAATTCTGTTATAAAATCATCAATATCCGAATTAGTTAAACGATAAAGTTGAAGGGTTACAATATAGTCTGCTTGAATTTCAGTGAAATCATATTCCTTTTGTAAATTTAAAATAGCATCAGCTTTATTTTTACTAGCCCGAATTGTTTTAATAACCGCATCAAGAATTGAAATTGCTTTAATCATACCTTCAACTACATGCATACGTTTTTTAGCCATATTAAGATCAAAGTTAGTTCTTTTGGTAATTACTTCCTCAAAATGTTTAATATAAGCATCTAATATTCCAATTACTCCAAGCGTCATTGGACAACGATCAACTATAGCAACCATGTTATAGTTATAATTAACTTGAAGATCACTATTTTTATAAAAATAATTTAAGATTACTTCTTTATTAACATCTTTTTTTAAGTCAATAACAATTCGAACAGGATCGTGTCTGTCGGATTCATCACGAATTTCTGTGACTCCTTCAATTTTTTTATCATAAACTAGTTCACTCATGCGTTTAACAAGCATGGCTTTATTAACTTCATAAGGAATTTCATGAACAACTATTTGTTCTTTACCTTTTTCTTTAATATATTCAACTTTACTTCTGACAACTACTTTACCACGACCTGTACGAAGAGCCTCTCTAATTCCTTCTTTTCCTTCAACGATTCCTCCAGTTGGAAAATCAGGTCCCTTGATGATATCAAATATCGTTTCTTCATGACAATTTGGACTATCAATTCTTTTAATTGTTGCATCTATTACTTCCCCTAAATTATGAGGTGGAATATTGGTTGCGTATCCTGCCGAAATACCAGTTGAACCATTTACCAAAAGGTTTGGGAATTTTGCCGGTAAGACAGTTGGTTCCATTAAGGTATCATCAAAATTTGGAGCCCAAGTAACCGTATCTTTTTCAATATCTTTCAATAATTCACTACTAATTTTAGAAAGTCTTGCCTCAGTATAACGCATAGCTGCAGGAGAATCCCCATCCATACTACCATTATTACCTTGCATTTCAATATATGGAGTATTTTGTTTCCACCACTGACTCATCCTGACCATGGCATCATAAATTGAAGAATCTCCATGTGGATGGAAATTACCCATGATACTACCAACTGTTTTAGCACTTTTTCTAGTTGGTTTATCATGCGTATTTCTATCATGATACATTCCATATAAAATTCTTCTTTGAACAGGTTTAAGTCCATCTCTTACATCTGGAATCGCTCTATCTTGAATAATCGCTTTAGCATATCTTGAAAATCTATCTTCCATGATATCTTCAAGCGTTGTATCATATATTTTTTTGATTAATTCATTCATCTAGTTCACTTCCCTATCACATAATTATCTTCAAGTGAAAATACAATATTTTCTTCAATCCACTCTTTTCTTGGTTCTACTTTATCACCCATCAATACACTTACTCTTTTTTCAGCAAGTAATGCATCAGTTATCGTTACTTTAATTAAACTTCTAGTATCTGGATTCATTGTTGTTTCCCAAAGTTGGGTTGCATTCATCTCACCTAATCCTTTATATCTTTGAACACCAGTAGGTTTTGATTTCTCATTATCCATGATTTGTTGTTTTTCTAAGTCATCCCAGGCATAAAAAGTTTTTTTACTATAATCAATTTTATATAAAGGTGGAAGAGCAATAAATAATTTACCTGCTTCAATTAACCCACGCATATAACGGTAAAAGAATGTTAGTAACAATATTTGAATATGGGCTCCATCATCATCGGCATCGGTCATGATAATAATTTTATCATAATTGGAGTCGTCAGATTCAAAATCTGATCCAACTCCTGCCCCAATTGTATGAATAATGGTATTGATTTCTTCATTTTTAAATAACTCTTCCATTTTCGTTTTTTCAGTATTTAAAACTTTTCCTCGAAGTGGAAGAATGGCTTGGAATGTTCTATCACGACCACTTTTAGCACTTCCACCTGCTGAATCCCCTTCAACTAAATAAAGTTCATTTTTCTTAGGATTCTTAGTACCAGCTGGAGCTAACTTCCCACTTAAAAGTTTTTCTTTTTTATCTTTACTTTTTCCATTTCTTGCTTCATCACGAGCTTTTCTTGCAGCTTCACGAGCTAATTTACTTTTAACCATTTTTTCCATAATGTTTGTTGCTACACTTTTATTTTCTTCTAAAAAGTATTGCAGTTTCTCACTTACTAAGGCTTCAACGGCTGGACGAGCCTCTGGAGTTCCAAGTTTCCCTTTAGTTTGGCCTTCAAATTGAAGTAAAGATTCTGGAATTTGTAAACTAATAATTGCTGTGATTCCTTCTCTTGTATCACTTCCTTCTAAGTTTTTATCCTTAGCCTTTAAAAATCCATTACTTTTAGCATAATCATTGAAAACTTTAGTTAAAGCAGTTTTAAAACCAACTTCATGAGTTCCTCCATCTCCAGTTTTAACATTATTAACAAACGACTCAATTGTTTCATTATAACTATCGGTATATTGAAAAGCAACTTGCATATTTATCTTGTCTTTTTCACCTTCAAAATAAACAACATTATGTAAATTTTTCTTATCTTCATTTAAGTAACTTACAAATTCTTTAATACCATCTTGGTAACAAAAATGATTTTCACGCCCGTCTTCTAAATCAATAACATCAATTGTTAAACCTTTTAATAAAAATGCTGATTGTTGCATTCTTTCACAAATTGTTGTAAAAGAAAAATTAGTTGTTGAAAAAATACTACTATCAGGCATAAAACGAACTTTAGTTCCAGTTTTATTAGTTGTTCCAATTTTCTTTAGAGGAACATCAACCTTTCCACCATCTTTAAAACGAATAAAGTATTCACCTTTATCTTTTTTTATAACAACTTCCATCCAACTAGATAAGGCATTTACAACACTTGCACCTACTCCATGAAGTCCTCCAGATACTTTATAACCTGATTGTTCAAACTTCCCACCGGCATGTAAAACTGTATAAATTACTTCTGGTGTTGACATTCCACTTGAGTGCTTACCAACTGGTACACCTCTACCAAAATCTTCTATTTCAACACTTTTATCTTTATGAAGAGTTATAACTATTCTATTTCCATAACCATTTATAACTTCATCTATTGAATTATCAACAATCTCCCATACTAAATGATGTAAGCCCCTCTTATCTGTTGAACCTATATACATTCCTGGTCTTTTTCTAACTGCTTCTAATCCTTCTAATATTTTAATCGAACTCTCATCATATGCCATTTTATCACTCCTAATTTTAAAGACAAAAATAATACTATTCCTAGTACCAATTATCTTCCATACATTTTTTTCATTAATATTATAACGAACTTTTGAAAAGAAAACAAGAACAAAATTATTTTTTTGATCTTGTAATTCATTTTTATTACTTTATTATTTTTTATTTATCTTCTCGATTTTAATTGTATATCCAAGAGGTTCTAAAATTTTAATTAAAGTATTTACTTGCGGAGATGTAATTTTATTTTCAATTCTTGCAATTGTTTCTCTAATTACATTAGCACTATCTGCCATTTTTTGTTGAGTTAAACCATTATCATGACGAAGTTTAACAAACTCTGAAACAAATAAATCTTCTAACTCCATAAGTCTCTTTTCACGATCAGTATAATTACTTTTTTCTTTTCTCATATTTAACACCACCTAAATTGTATATAAATATTTGAAATTAATCAAGAAAAAATTAAACAATTGTAAAAAAATCATTTAATAGTTATTTTTAATATATTTAATTATCTCAAAACACAAAATAAGTTTAAAGTAGTAAAAATAGTTATTATGTTTAAATTTATAAATTTCTAATTCCAAATTATCAACTATTATATAATTAATATTTAATTTGAATAAATCCTTTTTTAAATAATTATAAATTTCTAAATCCCTATTATAAGTAATTAATTTATTCTTAGATAAAATAAACACAACATAATCAGGATACTTTTTTTTAACAAATAAATATCTTTTAAATTTACTCATATATAGTTATAAGTTTAAAGACGTATCCTAAACTATCTATATTTCCTTTCTGATAAAATCAAGGATAAACTTGTCCTTTACATATTCATATTAAACCTTAATCAAATATTCAAATAATAAAGGGCTGGGCGAAGAGAGCCATTGTTGTTAGCATTGTTATTACCGACATTACCATTGTTGTTGGATTCAAGCACATTATTAGGATTATTCGCGGACGGAGAGAGAAATAACAACTCAACTTATTTTTAAGAGTTTACCCATAATAACTAAAAAAATATTTGTTGACTATTTTTACTACTTTAAAATTACTTACATATTTAAAACTATATAAATAAGTATTTAAACTACAAAAAACTTTTTCAAAAGAAATATACTCTTTATCATATAAATATTTTATTTTCTTAACTCTTCTTTTAACTTTAACCAAAGTATCTTTTTTTATTTTCATAATTGTTTTATTATTTCTAATAAAGAATTTATAACCTAAGAAAGTAAATCCTTCATAACTAGAAACAATCTTAGTCTTCTTTTCATTAATTTCTAATTTTAAATCAGAATTTATAATACTTTTAATTTCATCTAAACATTTATATAAATAATCTTTATCTTTATGCATAATAATAATATCATCCATATATATAATTGTATATTTAAGTTTTAAATCATGAACAATATAATGAATTAATCTATTAGTATAAAAAATAGATAAAAATTGACTAGTCATAGCCCCTAAACTTAATCCTTTTCCTTTTTTATAAATTGGTAAATCCTTTATTTTTAAATAATCTCTTGGTCTTTTTAGAATTTCCTCTTGAATTTTTTCTTGAATAGATAAATTAACATAATTAGAATCAGTACTATCAATTATTCGACTTAATAATAAATATTCACTTTCATCTAATTCATTAATTAATAAACTTTTTAAAACCCCGTGATCAATATTATAAAAATATTTCTTAATATCTATTTTTAATATATAAAATAAACCATTCTTCTTATTCTTTTCAAGATACTTTTTAACAAGTTTAATTCCATAATCACTCCCATACCCTTTTCTTGTAGCAACAGAGCGAAAATCTAAATATTTATCAAGTTTTTCTATTAATACATGTCTTGCCAGATAATGATTAATTATTTTATCACTTATATTTAAAGACATAACAATTCTATATTTTGGATCTCTTATTATAAAAATATTATAATGTCTCGGATAATATAAATCATTTTCAAGTAAGTATTTTATATAACTTATATTTTGCATTTTATTTTTTTCAAAATTATAAATTTTCCGTTTATTTCGACAATTCTTTCTTATTTCTAAATCATAAATATCAAGTAAATCTTTTATTTCAGCATTTTTCATCTTGAACCCATTTATAAATCATTTTATTAATAATAAGTAAATTATTACTTAATTTAATACTTTGTTTTTCACTGATAATTCTTTTTTTATAACTTTCTTCAATATAAAAATCAATTATATTTATTTTCATCAAAGATTTAATTTGAATATTTTTTCTATCTAAATTATCCATGTAATTTGCAAGATATACAAGTTCTAATAATTCATAACTATCATTTACTAATCTATTTCTAAGTTCAAAATATTTTTTAGGATAATTAACTAAATAATCATCAAGGATAATTATAAAATCTTTAATATATCTAGCTATTTTAAATTTATCATTCATCAAGTATTTCCTCAATATTCATTAATATTTTTTCTAATTTCAAATTACTTGCTTTACCTAATTTTTCCATTATATTAGTATATTTTATATCTTTATTATATTTTTCAAATCCTAATTTTAAATACTTACTATACTTATTTAAGTTTTTAAAATTATTACTACAATCTCCAATTACTTCATAATTTATTTTAAATTCTTCAAGTTTATTAATAACTTTATTTAAAGCCGATTTAGGAAATCCAACTTTATTATTTTTAATATTATAATTAAAAAAGAAATACAATATATAACAATCATCATCAAATACATTATAAAATGTTCCTATTTTTCTAATTTTAACATTACCCATAATTCTACCTTTCATTATTTGCGCAAAGAAAAGTAGTTAACAATTATTTTTGTGATCCATTTTTTGGTTACCAAGACAAAGTCTTTAGACTTTGCCTTGGATTAACCTACTCATCTCTTTATTTAGTATCTATTTATTTTTTACTCACAAAAATTTCCAGGGGTTTCCTGAGGAGTAACCCCTCAAGGAAACCTTATTCAATAATCAAAGTGTATGGTGTAGAATAACTTCCATCTCCACCTGTAGTCATGACTTGAGATTTTAGATTAAGGACTGGGCGAAGAGAGCCATTGCGGTTAGCATAGTCATCACCGACATTACCATAGTTGCCGGATACAAGCACATAATAAGGAATATACGCGGACGGAGAGAGAAACCAAGTAAAGGCTGTATCAGTGTTAAACATCCAGTTATTTAAACTACCACCATTATGATAATAATCACCCATGTTTGTTGACCAATTATTACTATTTGACGCATATCCAAAGTCACTTGGATATAAAAGTCCTATTTCTCCTGTCCAAGTTGGTTGATTCCCATTCCATATATTACAGTTATTTTCATTACTCCAACTTGTTACATTACTTCCACATATAACAGTTCCTCTTTCTTGTTCATAAACTTCTTTGGCTGTTCCTGAAACAAACCACATATCATTATCTACACTTACATTTCCTAAATTATATGTTGCTTGTTCAAGCATTGACTTTGCTTCTGTTGACAAATTATTTGCATAATAACTATTTCCTGTTTCATCATTTAAGTAATGCATTGCTCCAGAATTAGTCCAGTCATTTAAATTAGTCCCTTGATATCCTTCAGTTGGATAGTTGTAAATAAAATATCCATATTTGGTTCCTTCAGTTGTAAATTTTAATTCGTATGTTGTTTCCCCAGATGTATATGTTTCTTCATTGTATATATCGTTGGTTAAAGGAGTATCTTTAACTATTTTTACATTATCTCCAAAAACTCCGACTATTCGCCAAAGTTCACCATTAAATTCTACATAATTACGAAGTCCTGAATCAATTGGCGTACTTCCTTCAACTTTTAATGGTAGTTCTGTACCATCATTATCAGCACATGAGCCGTACAATAATACACCATCACTAGTATTTGAGAAAATTGCATTTCCGGCTAGTGCTGCTATTTGACAAACACTTGTTGGACAAGTTTCCCCTTCAACACTCATATTATAATCATTTTCACCATCTGTATAAGTACAATAGTTACCAATTCCAGAATAGCGATATTCTCTTATTTCTCCTGTTCCATCATATAAATCGCCATCGGTATTAACTGCTACTACTCCTTCAGATCCTAATTTACTTTTAACTTTTTCACTTAAAGGTTCTGCCTTTACATATTTTCCATTTACATTTACTTTTACACTGGCATACAAACTATTCCATTCTTCCATTGAATAATTAGCTTCGCTTGTATTTCCAATTACTACACTATCATCGATCCACATATATAAACGATAGGTTTTATTGATTTTATTTGTCGTATTTTTAGAAATTATACTTGTATATAAATTAGCATTTTCAAAAGAATCAAATACTTGATTATCTTTTAAAATAGTTTCTTCATCACCATTTACTTCAGTTAATCTAAACCTTAAAAAACTTGGTTCGATTCGATTAAGGATTGATTCCCCTTCTTGAACTGGTTCCTCACCTTCTGCTAGTTGAATACTATACAAAATACTTCCTTTAGTATTAGTATTTTTTCCTGATACTAAAAATTCAAAGTATTCAAGATTTTTTATATTATCAATTATTATTTCGTTTTCTAAGAAGTATGCTTTATCGATTTCTGTTAATACTCCATTTTCAAAGTCTGTTAAAATTTGTGTTGTTCTTATCGGGACAACTGCTTCTATTGGTTCTGCAAATTCATTGATTGGTCTTACTACATATTCATTTTTACTTGAAGAACTTGGGGCTGGATATATTTTAATTATTCCTCCACCACAGTAATTTGTGTATGTTGCATCATTAGCCATAAAACTGCCAGTTATATTGCTATAATTATTGAATTGGTCCTGAACTAAATCTCCATACAGTCCATTCCATTCGGCTCCATATGTGTTATATAAATAATTAACACATAAGGTTACTTTTTCATCACTTGTATTTACTGATAATTTACTCATTGGTATCATGTTATCGATGTCTATCGTTGTTGTTGTTTCATTATAATGCATGTAAATATCACCTAGTACTAATTGTTGGTTATTCTCGCCTGTTTGTCTGTATACAAATGCTGCATATGAAATCATAAATGTTAATATTAATACTAAAGTAACTACAATACTTAGTATTAAAGTTTTTGTTTTCTTTTTCATTTCTTTCCTCCTATTTTTGCCTAGCCCCTTGATTGTAATTTAATTATAATATAAATTTTATTCTTTTACAAGTATTAAAATAAAAACACATAAAAGAATGACAATTTATATTAATTTTACCATTTTCTATGTATTTATTTTGTCGTTTTTTGTTATTATTTTATTTACAAAATAATAATTTATACCCCCCCCATGGTTGACTCTGAGTCAACTTTTTTTGTTAAAAAAATATGACTTTTTTTGATTTTTTTTGAATTTTTTATTGATTTACAAATTATTTTACCCATATTTTTTCAACTACCTTCCTTACTATGCAAATTAATTTTTCCATTTACATCGTATATTTTCATTTTATCACATATTTTTATAATTGCAAGTAATTTCCCCGTATACTAATTTTAATTTTTGAAATATATTACAATAATTTGCTTAAAAAAACAATATTTTTTTTATGATGTTTTATGTAATTTTAATGAAGTTATTAATTTATATTTTGAAAAAATTCCTTATAAATAAAAAAACTAAATACCAAGTATCTAGTTCTTTCTTTCATTTAAAGTTTTAATTAATAAGTCATTGGCAAGTTTTGGATTAACACTACCTTTACTTTCTTTCATAACCATTCCCATTAAGAATTTAAGGGATCTCTCGTTTCCACCTAAGTAATCATCTACTACTTTTTCATTTTCAGTTAATACTTTATTAATGATATCCAAAACAAGTGTGTCATCGACAACATTTTCGATTCCTTTTTCTTTTAATAATTCTTGAATATTTGTATCAGTGTCCATGATATCATCTACTAAATCTTTAAAGTTTTTATGACTAATACTACCATCATCTAATTTGTTAACTAACTCAAGCATTTTAGCATTTGTTAATTTAGTAGCAAATATAGATATATTTTTCTTATTTAAATAAGCTTGAATATCTCCGAGTAATAAATTAGATGCTGTTTTTAAATTAATATCACTAAATGTTTCTAAGTAATCAGATAATTCTTTATTGGCAATTAATTTATTAACATTAATAAGACTTATTCCTGATTCTAAATATTTATTTCGGCGAACTTCAGCTGATGTTGGAAGATCACTTAAAACGTTTTCAATATATTCATCCGATAAATTAATATAAGGGATATCTGGTTCTGGGAAGTAGCGATAATCATTTCCGGTTTCTTTAACACGCATTAGAATTGTTTTATCAAGTTTAGCATCATATCTTCTAGTTTCTTCTTTTAAACTAGTCCCATTTTCAATTAATTCCTCTTGACGAATACCTTCATGATCAATTGCAAGACCAACATTGGTAATTGAACCAATATTTTTAACTTCAATTTTAGTTCCTAAAGTATCAGATGTACTAATTGAAATATTCGCATCACACCTCATTGAACCTTCTTCGATTTTACAATCACTAACACCCGCGTATAAAAGAAGTTCACGAAGTTTTTCTAAATATAAAGTGGCTTCTTTGCTTGTATGAATACAAGGTTTAGTTACTATTTCAATTAAAGGAACACCAGCACGATTAAAATCTAGTAAAGTTCGTTCTTTTGAATGAATACTTTTTGATGTGTCTTCTTCTATGTGCATTTCAAGAATTTCAATTCGTTTTTTAATACCATCATCATCTATTTCTACATACCCATCATAACCAATTGGAGTTCTTGCTTGGGTAATTTGGAAATTCTTTGGATTATCTGGATAAAAATAGTTCTTTCGATCAAAATGCATATTTTTTCTAATCTTACAATTTAAAACGTGAGCTGCTTTAATTGCTAAATCAATGGCTTCTTTATTTAAAGTTGGCAAAACTCCTGGGTAACCTAAATCAATAATATTTGCATTTTGATTAGCCATATTACCATATAAATTAGATGAAGGTGAGAATAATTTTTCTTTGGTTTTTAGTTCTACATGGACTTCAATTCCAATTGTTTTTTTATAATTATTCATGTTTACCTCCTTCTAAATCTAAACTTAATTCTTTTTCTATAAAACTTCCTAGTTGATAAATTTTTGCTTCATCATACATTTTTCCCATGATTTGAAGACCAATTGGTAAGTTATTAATAAATCCCATAGGAATTGACATACTAGGGAAACCTCCCATATTAGCATGCATTACTAAAACATCATCCATGAAACATTTTAATGGATCATCTTGATTATCATTAAAATCATAAGCAACCCGACTACTAGTAGGTCCTAAAATTAAATCATATTCTTTATAAATATTTTCAAAACTTTTCTTTAAATCATCGCGAATTTGTAATGCTTTATTATAATAAATTTTAGCATTCTCACCACTTAAAATATAAGAACCAACCATAATACGACGTTTAACTTCTCGTCCAAATCCTTCACTTCTAGTTTTTTTGTATAAATCTTCAAGAGTTTTTGAAGGATTAGATAAACCATATCTAATTCCATCAAATCTTGCTAAATTACTACTAGCTTCACCCATAGCAATTATTTGATATAAAATAACAGCTTTATTTATATGATTTATATCAACATAATCAACTTGACAACCTTTAGATTTTAACATTTCGACTACTTCATTAAATTTATGTAATACATCTTTATCAACGATATCAGATACAAAGTAATTTGGAATAGCAATTTTCATATTACGAATATCTTTACCAATTAATCTTGTAAAATCTTCACTTGTTTCAAAACTTGTTAAATCTTTATCATCATTTTTACTAATTAAGTTTAAAAGCAAAGCATTTTCATAAACATTTCTTGTCATTGGACCTATTTGATCTAAACTTGATGCAAAAGCAACAAGACCAAAACGAGAAACTCTTCCATAAGTTGGTTTCATTCCAACAATTCCTGTAAATGATGCCGGTTGTCTGATTGATCCTCCTGTATCACTTCCAAGAGCAAATGGAGTTATCCGTGCAGCAACGGAAACTGCCGATCCTCCACTTGATCCTCCTGGTACTTTACTTTCATTCCAAGGATTTACTGGAGCACCAAAATAACTAGTTTCACTAGTTGATCCCATTGCAAACTCATCCATATTGGTTTTACCAATAATAATCATATTATTTTTTTTAATTAATTCAACTACACTGGCATCATAAACTGAAATAAAGTTTTCTAATATGTGACTAGCACAAGTACATTTTAATTCTTTAACCATTATATTATCTTTAATAGCAATTGGTATACCAAATAATAAATTATTCTCATCTACCGGAATACTTTCTAGTTCAATTGCTCTTTTTCTAGCACCTTCATAGTCAACTGTTATAAAAGCATTTAAATGATTATCCCCTATTCTTTCAAATGACTCTTCAACTAAATCAATTGGTTTAATTTCTTTTTTTAATAAAAGTTCATGAATTTCATTTATACTTAAATCTAAATACTTACTCATCTTTTAAAACCTCCACATCAACGGAAATGAAATTTCCTTTTTTACTTGGAACATTTTTTAATATATCACCATCTGGGATTTTAATTTCATTAAATTCTCTTAAATGACTTTCATTTGACCAAGGTGCAATTAACACGTCATCATCAAAATCATTTAAATCTTTTATTTTATCTATTTCTTTAATCATTTTAAAAAGTTCAACTTGATATTTTTCTATGTCTTCTTCATTTGCTTCAAGTCTTGCTAAATCCAAAACATGTAATACTTCTTCTCTTGTTAATTTGTTATCCATAATTACCTCCAAATCTATAAGTATTATATAACAAAGTACTTTTAAATACAAATAAAATTAAAAAAAACTTTACCAATTGATAAAGTCTATTTTAATATTTCGATCATTTGAATTTATATTATCTAATTTACTTTTATTCAAACATTAAGATAACTTCCGTTCCATTATTATCAGGAGTATACAGAATTTCAAAGAATTTCTCATTTATTAAAGTATTATAACTAATATCATATTCATAATTTAATCCAAGTTTTGTTAAAGTTTCATAACCATAATTCATTTTATATTCTTTATGTGATACTAATTCATGATTTAAATCATATTTATAATAAACATATGCCATATCACGAATATTTTTACTCGATCCTTCTAAAGCAATGCTATAACCATCTTCAAATATACTAAAATAACTATGATTGGTATAATTTAAAACATCATTTTTATTGATTTGATTTAAAATATTTCCTGTATTATCAAATATATAAATATTATCTAAAGTTTCATAAATAGTTAATTTTTCATTAGCATATATAGAAGTTTCGTCATTATCGCTAAAATAATTCGATAAATCGAGAGATGACAGTAAATTACCATTTAAATCATACTTATAAACTTGATCTCGATGAAGCCAATCATATGCATATAAAATACCATTATTATAAGATACATGAACACTACTAGCCGGAATTTCTATTTTAAAAGTCACTGTTCTTTCACCATTTGCTTTATTAAATTCTATTATTTCCCCAAAATTAGCAAAGACTATTTTTTCTTTGGTTTCATATAAATAATCAGTTATATAATTATTACCAATTTCATTAGTCCAAATTGAATTATAATCTTGATCATAATAAGTTAAAACTTGATCAAAATTAATATTTTTGTATTCACTTAATATAAAACCTTTTTTAAGAGGAAATAAATTAGTATTAATACCTTCTTTTTTAGAATCAAATAATTTAAAATTTAAAATATCTAATTCATTTGATAAATTAACAACTCCACTTATACTATTACTATTTAATCCCCATCCATTATCCTCAATATTTAACTTATAATTTTTTAAAACACCGACATAACCTAATTCATTTTTATCTAAAGTATGAATAACTTGATAATCACTATCTTGATTAGTATTACTATAAACTTTCAGAGTTAAACCTACTTCATCTTTAACATTTAAACAACTAGCCTCAATATCATAAACATATATATCATTCAAAGTCTTAGTTATTTTTAAAGTACCATCACAATCTTTATATTCATCTTGATTAGTTACAAGTTGATCATCTGATACCTCGATAATTTCTGTAATTTCTAAATTATCTAAATCAATATTTTTATCTACATATTCATCAACTTTACTATATATCATCATGGCATAATTAGCCGTTAAATATTTATTGTTGTTAATAATTATCTTTTCATCATCTTCTTGATAGTAAAGATAAAAAACTCCTATTAAACCCAAAGATATAACTAAACATAATAAAATTATAAAATATTGTTTCATAACCAAATCTCCTATTCTAAAATGATAATATCATATAAAATAAATAATGTAAATTAATATAATTAAATTTCAAACTATAATTATAAAACTAAAAAGTGAACAAATTATATGTTCACTCAAATAATTAATCAATCGTAATTTGTTTTTTAGTATCTACTACTTTTTTATTAATTGTTAGATGAAGAGTACCATTTTTAAATTCAGCTTTAATACTATCTTCATCAATATCCGAAAACGAAAAACTTCTTTCAAGTTTATTATATCTTCTTTCATGACGAAGATATTTTTTATCATTATTTTCTTCAGTTATTGTTTTTTCAGCTTTAACAATTACTACTCCTTTATTCACTTCAATACTTAAGTCTTCTTTATTAAATCCTGGAACATCAATTTCAATGTGGTAAGCATCATCCTTTACATAAACATCAGAGTTCATTCCTTTTGCATTAACTTCATCTAACATATCATAAAATAAATTTCTAGGTAACATATTATCACTCTCCTTTTTTTAGTATTACCTTATTAATATTATTTACTCATAATTTCACAAATTAAATCAGTTATTTCACGTGGATTTTCAACACTTAATCCTTCTATTAAACGAGCTTGATTATATAAAACTTTAGTATATTTTTCAAGGGTTTCTCGATCGTTATTTTTATGCAATTCTTTTAATTTCTTGCTAATTGGATGTGATTCATTAATTTCCATAATCTTATTTGCTTTAACACTATCACCATTTGGCATAGCATTTAAAACTTTTTCCATTTCAAGAGATACATCACCTTCAGTTATTAAACAAACTGGATGATTTTTTAGGCGATTTGTAAATCTTATATCTTTAACACTATCTACAAGAACATTTTTCATTGAAGTAAATAAATCTTTACTTTCTTCATTTACTTTCTTTAATTCCTCTTTTTCTTCTTCACTTGATAAATCAAAGTTAGAATCTGATACATTCATAAATTTCTTTTCTTTATAGTTACCAATTGTTTTTATTACAAATTCATCTATATAATTAGTTAAGAATAATACTTCTTTTCCTTTTTGAGTTGCATCTTCTACTGCTGGCATCATTTTAATCTTATCAACTGTTTCACCTGATGCATAATAAATTGTATCTCCATCCATTCTATCTACATACTCAGATAATGTTGTATGTTTATCTTCATATGATGAATAGAATAGTAGTAAATCTTCTAGTAATTCTTTATTCATTCCATAACTTGAATAAATTCCATATTTTAATTGTTCCCCAAATGAATCATAAAATTTAATATAGTTATCCCTATCCTCTTTTAATAAATTTTCAAGTTCTTTTTTAATCTTTGTTTCAATACTTTTAGCAATTAACTTAATTTGCTTATCTTGTTGCATAGTTTCTCTTGATATATTAAGTTCTATGTCTTCTGAGTCAACAATTCCTTTAACAAAACTAAAATAATCAGGTAAAAGATCAGCACATTTATCCATGATCATTACACCCTTTGAATATAACATTAATCCTTTTTCATATTCTTTTGTATAATAATTATAAGGTGCATGACTTGGTATAAACATTAAGGCTTGATAACTTGTAAGCCCTTCTACTTCACTTTTAATAACTTTTAAAGGGCTTTCATAGTCATAAAATTTATCAGTATAGAAATCATTATATTCACTATCACTTACATCTTTTTGTTTTTTCTTCCAAATAGGAGTCATACTATTTAAAGTTTCTAGTTCAACTACACTCTTTTTTTCTTTAGTTTCCTCATCTTCTTCTTCACGACTAACTTCCATTTTAATTGGATATTTTATATAATCAGAATATTTTTTAACAATTCTTTCAATAGTATAATTTTCTAAAAACTCTGAATAATTATTATCTTCTGTATCTTCTTTTAAATATAAAGTAATAACAGTTCCATTTTCTTCTTTTTCACTAGGTTCAATAGTATACCCGTCACTTCCATTACTCTTCCAAAGATAAGCATCATTTGAATTTATACTTTTACTTAAAACACTAACTTCATTTGATACCATAAAACTTGAATAAAATCCAACACCAAATTGTCCAATTATTTCTAAATTTTTACTATCACTATTTTCTTCTTTAAATAATTCTGATCCACTTTTAGCAATAGTACCCAAATTATTTTCAAGTTCATCCATGGTCATTCCAACACCATTATCAATTATTTTAATGGTACGATTATCCTTATCAAGTTCTATTTTTATTTCTAATTCATCTTTATTAACTTTTAAATCTCCATTTGTTAGTGATAAATAATGTAATTTATCAATTGCATCACTTGCATTTGAAATTAACTCTCTTAAAAATATTTCTTTGTTTGTATAAATTGAATTAATCATCATATTTAAAAGTTTTTTAGACTCTGCTTTAAATTCTTTTTTCATTTATTTTCCTCCTTGTTTAATCACTTAACAAATTAATCATAACACCAAAAATAGCACTTGTCAACTAGGAGTGCTAAATTATTTTGTGTAGTTTTTGTGAAGTTTACTCAAAATAAAAATAGTTAAAATCAAACTTAATAATTCTAACTACTTATATAATTATTCATTAATTATTTTTAAAGCCTCATTAATTGTATTTTTGAAATTATCAAAATCAGTCATAACCCAATTAACATCCATTTGATGTTTAAAGAATGTATATTGACGTTTTATAAAATGTCTTGTATTTTTCTTAATTAAATCTATTGCTTCATCTTTTGTTATATTACCTTTAAAATATTCATATAACTCTTTATAACCAATTCCTGTTTGAATTGATTTACTATGAATATTTCGATCATATAAATTTTTAACTTCTTCTACTAATCCTTCTTTAACCATCAAATCAACGCGTTTATCAACTACTTCATATAATTTTTCTCGATCACAAGTTAAACCAATTACTTTAAAATCATATAATTTTTTATTAATATCACTAGTAACTTGATTACTATTTTTTATTTTATTCAACTCTCTTACAAGTCTTTTACGATTATTTACGTGAATACTAGTTTCATGATATTTTTTAATCTCTTTAAGTATTTCTTCATTAGTTAAATTATCATAAGTTTCATTTATTTCTTCTTCCTGAAATTTATAATCATACAACAAACTCTTAATATACAACCCACTTCCCCCAACAATTATAACATTTTGATTATTTTTAATAAATTCATCAAGTAATTTTCTTCCATCTTTTTGATACTTATAAATATTATAATCATCACCTACTTCGCATATATCAAATAAATAATGCTTAATTCCTTCTTTTTCACTTTCTTTAATTTTGGCTGTTCCAATATTGAGTTCTTTATATACTTGCATACTATCAGCATTCATAATAACAGCATTCATTTTTTTTGCAAGACTTATACTAAGTTTAGTTTTTCCAACTCCTGTTGGTCCTATTATTACAACTATTTTCATTTTCTCCCTCTATATAAAGTTAATACTTTTCCTTCAGTAGTTAATGGCTTAAATCTTTCTAAACATTCCTCATCTCTTATATAAATTCTTTTTAATATTTTTTCTAAATTACCATAAAAAAACTCAATTAACTCAATTTTTTCATCTAAAGTTAAAGTTAAATTTTTAAGTGTTTCATCAGTAATTATTACTCCATCACCACAAATTAATAATTTTTTAATTGTTTGTCCAATGTTTACATATATTCCATCATAAAAATCATTTGCAAGGATATTTCGCATTTTCTCATGTTCATAAACTTCATATAATCTTCTTATATACGGCATAATTTTTTCTAATATCTCTTCAACTTCTGAATTAAATTCATTAATACTATTTAATCCATACTTAGTAAATAAACAATTATATTCATGTCCATTTAAATAAATATCTAAATCAAGTAAATCTCCTTGTATTAATTTTTTAGAATTAAAATTTATACGATTACTTTTTTTATCTTTATTCAATAAACTAGTTACATCAAATTCAAATCTTTCTAATAATTTTTTTCTAATACTACGTAATTTATTAATATCATTTTCAACTTCTAATAAAGAAATTAAATTATCAGTTTGACTATTAACTCCTTCTAATGTTCCTCTAAGGGGATATTTTATAATATTATTAAATTCATTTTTTATTGTTTTTATTTCAGTCATATTTTCTCCTACATTGCTCTTTTAAATAATTTTTCTAAATCATACTTGGTGTATGCAATAATGGTTGGTCTTCCATGAGGACAAGTAAAAGGATTTTTAGTCTTCCTTAACTCTTCAATTAAGTAAGTCATATCAGGCATTGTAATAACATCTCCAGCTTTAATACTCATTTTACATGCTAGTGTAATTGACACTTTTTCATTAAATTTATCCTCATCAAAATCTTCATTTAAAATAATGATATCAATTATCTTCATAATTGCTTCAAGAGGAGCATATTTAGGTATCCAAGTTGGATGGGTTCTAATAATAATTGTGTTCGAACCAAATTCTTCATATTTAAAACCTAGTCTATCTAAAATATGAAAGTTTTTTTCTAAAATTAAATATTCATTACTTGTTAATTCAATTTGATAAGGGATTAAAACATCAATTGTATTTTTAGAATGAGTACTTAAAGCATGATAATATTTTTCATAATTAATTCTTTCGGCTGCTGCATGTTGATCAATTATAAACATACCATGATCGTTTTCGCATATTATATAAGTTCCATGAACTATTCCAATTGGATACATGTTTTTAATACGACTATCTTCTTGAATAACTACTTCATCATCTTTTATTTCTTCTTTAGTACTAAAAGTATCAAAATCAAAGGTTATTTCTTCAACCTGTTTTTTTTCAACCAATTCTTTCTTTTCTTCGTTTTCATATAAATTATCATTTACAAAAAAATTAGTTTCTTTTGTATCTTTATAATAATTATCTTCAACAAATTCATTCATAACTTTTGGAATTAAAGTTTTTTCATTTAATTTATTAGTAATCGTTTCATAGATTAAACTCTGTAAGGAATCAATTTTTGAAAATTTTACTTCCATTTTAGTTGGATGAACATTTACATCAACTAAGAAAGGATCAACTTCAATATTTAAAACAATATAAGGACATCTATCTTTTGGAATATAAGTATGGAATGCTTCTAATATTGTTTTTATTATTTCATTATTTTTAACAACGCGGTTATTAACAAGAAGGGTCATAGAAGTTCGATTACTTTTAGTTAACTCAGGATATGAGATATATCCATTTATCATGTAATCATCATTTTCTGATTCAATATACATCATTTTGCTAGCAACTATATTACCATAGATATTTAATATGGTTTTTAATAAATCTCCATTACCACTAGTATTTAAAAGTTCTTTACCATTATTAATTAAAATAAATTTAATATTTGGGTAACTAAGTGCCATTTTATTTACATAATCAGTAATATTTGCAAGTTCTGTGTATAAACTTTTTAAATATTTTAAGCGAACCGGGGTATTATAAAATAAATTAGAAACGATAATTGTTGTTCCTCTTTTAATATCACCAGACTTTACTTCTTTAACTATTCCACCTTCTAAACTTACAATAGTACCGGTTTTTCCATCACTAGTTTTAAGTAAAATGTTAGAAACACTAGCAATCGAAGGTAAGGCTTCTCCACGAAAACCTAAAGAATTAATATTAAATAAATCATCTAAAGTTTTTAATTTACTAGTTGCATGACGAGAAAATGCGAGTACTGCATCATTTTCATCCATTCCTATTCCATCATCAACTACTTTAATTTCTTTAACACCACTATCAATTAGTTCAATTTTTATTACACTAGCTTTAGCATCAATTGAATTTTCAACTAATTCTTTAACAACATTCATAGTTTTTTCAACTACTTCACCAGCTGCTATTTTATTTGCTAAACTAGTATCCATTACTTGTATTTTACTCATACTTCACCACCCGTTAATTGTATCAAAAAAAAGAATAAATAGAAATATGTTTACATCATTTATTCTTTAAATTATAAATTCATCCCATCAATACTAGTATCATATATCCATTGTTTTAAATCATTCATATCATTTGTTTCATAAAATTTAATAAGTTTTTCATAAAAAGTTGGTTGATTTTCTTGAGAAATTGTAATTATGCCACAACCATTATCAATCATTATTTTATTAGCAAATAACATGGCTACTCGTTTATTTCCATCAATAAACATTTGTCTTCGCATAACCCATAACATTATTTCAATGGCTATTTCAGTTTTTGTTTTATTATCTTGATTTAAAATTTCTTCTAATTCTTCTTTTATCTTACTTTCAATAGGAAAATCTGGTTTCCAGGTAGTTCCACCGATATTAACTGGTGTTGTTCTTATCCTTCCTAAATCCCTATCAAGAACTAACTTATCAGCAGTTAATTTATGTAAATGACATAATACTTTGTAATCATATTCTATATCATCATTTTCTAGTATAAACTGCCAAGCATATTTTAAATTGTTAATAGCAATTATCTTATCAACCGTTAATCCATTTACAATTCCTCCATCATAAATTGCTTGAGTTTCTGGATAAGTTACTCCAATACCTTCTAAATTAGCACTTTTCCATATATAATCAACAATATTTCTTTTAGCAATAAAAACATTTTCTTCTCTTGTTAATTTAAATTTGTTTTCCATAATTATAAACCTCCTTAAAAATTACTAATTATAAACATTACTAATTAATTGTATCAAAAAAAAGAATAAATAGAAATATATTTACATTATTTATTCCTCTATTTACCTATTTTAGATTCAAAAAGAGTTAATTGTTTCCTTAAAGAACTTTCATGGGTATCAACAGGAACTTGCTCTTCAATTTCAGTTAATAACCGCATACATTCATTTTTTAAATCAAGTTCATTTTTAAATGATAAAGTAATTTCACCTTTTTTACTTTTAAGTTTAATTAAACTATTTACATAATAAGAACCTAATTCTTTTAACTCATTTCTTATTTTTTCTTTTTCATCTTCTGAAACTAAATTTTCTTCTAAATGATTACTTACTCTTAAAATTTCTCGTAAAACTAAATCTTTAATTTCTTCTTCATTATTATCAACAATCTCTTCTTCTAAATCTTTATCAAGATTATTCTCAGGATATAATAAATCAATTATTTCTTCTCTAGTTATTGTTGTCTTTAGTTTATCATTTATAGCTAATTCTAATGGTTCTAATCTACCAACCATATACTGATTTAGAAAACATTCAAATACCTCATCATAGAGAAATTTAGAATAAATTCCGTATTTGCGTCTATTTAAAACATTTCTAACATATCTATTTCCTGTTTTTATTACAATAATTGGCTCTAATTCCTCATTATCTTGATTAAAAGAAATAGTATCTTCTTTACCTCGGTTCAAGCTCACTACATCAGGATAAGTAACATATAAATCTTTAACTAAAAATTCTTTTTGTGTCTTTATTTTTTCAATTTTATTGCACTTTTTATTTTTTCTTTTAAATAAATTTTCAAACATATAATATCCCCCCTAACAACATGTAAATATTAATTAATTTCGATACCCCTTTTCATATAATTTTCTTTTAATAATCATATCAAGTTCAAATCCTTCATACTTTCTTGAATATTTTTTTCTCAACTTTTCAATTTCTTTTTCTTTTAAGTTAGTCTCTTCTACTGTAATATTATTTAAACAACTTAAAATATCAGATTTTAAATAACCTAAATTAATTAAATTAACTAACATTTTATTTTTAAAAACTATTAAACTCTTAGAATTACGTTTTAACTCTTTATTAATTTATTTATTAATTCTCTCAACAATTAATTCTTTAGTAAATATTACTAATTCATCTTCTATTAAATAACTATCAAATCCTAAATTAATTAAATCATTTTTTATTTTATTAGGTCCATCTAAACTAAGATATATTTTATCATTTATATAACTTCTAATATAATTTTCTTTATTTAAAATATTATTTTCATATAACTTATTAATTATATTATCAATCTCTTCAAGACTACTTGTATATTTTTTTAAATAATTTCTAACTTCAAGTTCTGTTCGATTTTTCTTACTAATATATCCTAAAACTTTATCATATAAAGAAAACTTTTCATTATAAGCTAATACTAGATCTAAATCTTTAATTTCTTTTTCTAGTAATAAATTAAATTTCAATATAACATCTTCATATAAAACTAAAGAAGTATCATCACTTAAAATTACTTTATATTTATTAGTTCCAAATTTTATATATTTTTTTATTTTAATATTTCTTGATAGTTAAAGTTAGAAGTTCTAATAAGTCGATTCATAATAGCAAGACCTAATCCAACTTTCTCTACTCCTTCAATTATAATTAAATTAGCATCATAAGTATCACATTTTCTTAGTAGTGAAAATATATTATGAGAAATATCTTCAAGAGTATCCCCATAGTTAATGAATTTATAACAAGAAGTATCACTTAATTTACTACTTCCAAGAATAATGGTTTTATCACCTAAATTAGATTCAATTAATTCTTTTAATTTATTAGTATCATTGGAATAAACTAATAAACATTTTGTCTTTGGAGCATAATGTCTATATAACATTCCTGGACTTTCAGCTTTACTTTTATCATCTATTTCTTTTAAAACATTTTCTGAAACTAAACAATTACCAACAACATTTTCTATATCTTCTTTGGTTATAAAACCTGGTCTTAAAATAACTGGTGTGTTATCAATTACTTTAACAACGGTTGATTCAAGACCAATCTTTGATTCTCCTCCATCTATTATATAATCAACTAAATTATCAAATTCATCTTTAATATCACTTACTTTGGTTCCACTAGGACGTGATGAAATATTAGCACTTGGAGCAGCAATTGGAACTTCTACATATTCTAAAAATTTATGAGCAATTTCATTTATAGGTATTCTAATTCCAACAGTATCAAGATTAGCGGTTACATTAGTAGGGATATTATCTTTTTTTTCAAGAATTAAAGTAAATGGTCCTGGCATGAATGAATCAATTAATTTTTGTTCAACAGAGTTATTAACTTTAGCATATTTAGTAATTTCTTCTTTATCTTTTAAGTGAACTATTAAAGGATTATTACGAGCCCTTTCTTTAACCAAAAATATTTTATTAACCGCATCTTCACTTAAAGCATTAGCCCCAATTCCATAAACTGTTTCGGTTGGAAAAATAACTAAGTTATCACTTTTAATTTCTGTTTTAATAATCTCTAAATTATTTTCACTTAATTCATTTAATACTTTCATCTAATCACCTTGACCTTTAGTTTCTTTACTTAAATAATCTTTATCACCATAATAATTTTTAATAAATTCATCTTTGTATTCTAAAATATTATCATTTTTAATCGTTTCACGAAGATCTTCTGTAAGTCTTATTAAAAATCTTAAATTATGAATTGATAAAAGTCTTGCTCCTAACATTTCATCAAGAGTTACTAAATGACGAATATAGGCTTTAGTAAAGTTTTTACAAGCATAACAATCACATTCATTTTCAAGAGGTGTAAAATCTCTTTTAAATTTAGCATTTTTTAAATTAATTTTCCCGTATTTAGTAAAGGCATTTCCATGACGTGCAATTCTTGTTGGTAAGACACAATCAAAAATATCAACCCCACGAATAACGCCTTCAATAATATCAATCGGATCTCCTACTCCCATTAAATAACGAACTTTATCACTCGGTAAATATTTAGTTGAATATTCTACCATTTTATACATGGTTTCTTTATTCTCTCCGACACTAGTGCCTCCGATTGAATAACCATCAAATCCAATTTTTTGAAGTTCTTCTGCCGAGTATTTTCTTAAATCTTCAAACTCTCCTCCTTGAACAATTCCAAATAAAGATTGACGAGGATTATTAAAAACATCTTTACCACGTTTAGCCCAACGAATGGTTCTATCGACTGAGTTTTTAACATACTCATAACTTGCTGGATATGGAATACATTCATCAAAAGACATTGCAATGTCACTATCTAATTTATTTTGAATTTGAATTGACTTCTCTGGAGTTAAAAATAACTTAGTTCCATCTATATGACTTTTAAATTTAACCCCTTCTTCTGATATATCTTTAGGTCTTGCTAAAGAAAACACTTGAAAACCCCCACTATCAGTTAAAATTGGATGATTGACATTCATAAACTTATGAAGTCCCCCTGCTTCACTAATTAAATCCTCACCTGGCCTTAGCCATAAATGATAAGTATTAGCAAGAATTATTCCACTTTTAACATCATCTATTTCATTTGGTGATAACCCTTTAACAGTAGCCCTTGTTCCAACCGGCATAAACATAGGAGTTTCATATTCGCCATAATTAGTTTCAATCGAACCAAGTCGCGCCATAGTATTCTTTTCATTCTTTTTTAAATTATATTTAATTTTCACATAATCACTTCCAAATCAAAGGTATTATATCAAAAAGTTAAACAAAAAGAAATAGAATTTAAAATCTATTTCCTATTTGTTAGTCATCTTTCATAAAAATTAATATTACATCATTATATCCTCAACACATACTAAATTTTCTTCTTTTTCAATGGTAACAGTCTCTTGAAACATATAGAAAGCATGGCAAGATAAATAACTAACCGAAGATGGAATTTTTACACTTAAAATTTGATTATCTGTAAATGCATTACCTCGAATAACCTTCATAGTATTAGGCAAAATAACACTTTTAATATTTTTATCGTTAAATGCAGAATCAACAATTTCTGTTACTTCATATCCATTTATTTTATTTGGTATTATTACATCACTTCCACAACTTTCATCATAATCGGTAATTGCAATACTGTCATTAGATTTTAAAATTATATTATTTTCCAATAAATAAATTACATCATCATCTGTGAATTGCCAACCTCTTTTTAATCCATTTTCCAAAGTAGCACCATTTCCCGTTCCTGTGCCTGCACAATACGCTTCATAATTTTCTTCTTCATATAAACTAATTTTATCACTTATATAAGATACGCACGTATTAATTTGATCTTCAGTAATATTAGAATTATGAATATAATTGCTGACTACTTGAGTTTCAAAACATGATTCATCTGTATAGTTTTTTTCGTTAAAGTCACCGGTTACACTTACTTTAATACTTGCAAATACATCTTTCCATTCTTCGGTTGTATAGTCTTCATTAACATTACCAATTACAACACTATCATCAATCCACATATATAAACGATAGGTTTTATTAATTTCATTCATAGTATTTTTAGGTATTGTTTCAACATGAATTCTTTTATTTTCTAAACTTGAATAACTTCTATTATTAAAAATATTTTTTTGATTTTCACCATTTACTTCTAATAAAGCAAATCTTAAAGATTCATCATTTATGCGATTTTCTTCTAATTTTCCTTCTGGTACATCTCCATGATTTAATACGACATCATACCAAATATCTTTTTGTTTATAGGTATTCTTTCCACTTATAGTAAATTCAAAATATGGTAAATCTGTTTTTGATACTAAAAATTCATAACTTAAAAATAAACTTAACATAATATCATTTTCATTAGCTTTTTCAAATATAGTTTTTCCATTAGAAGTTCCAGTTCCTTGACAAAAAGTTGTTGCAGTTGTTCCTTCATCATAATCTTCAGAACCTAATAAATTTTCACATTTTCCAAGAACTCCCGTTCCTGATTCATCTGTTTGCATTGCGGGATTTAATACTATTTCTGCAGAGTATATATCTTTTTTTAGAAAAATTTCCTCTTCTAATAATAGAGTATCTCCTTCTGATAGAATGAGCATGTGTCCCAAAAAATTAATATCATATCCATCCATTGTTCCAGTTCCTTGACAAAAAGTTGTTGCAGTCGTTCCTTCATCATAATCTTCAGAACCAAATAAATTTTCACATTTTCCAAGAACTCCCGTTCCTGATTCTTCTGTTTGCATTACAGGATTTGGAGTATAAAAATATATTTTTTTCACTCCAGTACTAGGCATTGCATTTTCCATTTTT
>JAFURC010000004.1 GCA_017472015.1 Bacilli bacterium | reverse complement strand
CCGTAGATATATAGGAACAAATCCACAGTGCATGGAATATTATAACTATTTTGTTAAAATAGTCAAGAAATCTAACTAAAGAAGGGAGAAGTATAATCAATCGATTCCATGTCAAATTTCTTAAGATTGATTATACAAGGATTTTATGGATGATAAAAATAAAAAAATTGATTATAAAACTTTAAATGAAGTATTAAAAAGTAGTAACTTCTTATTAAAAATATTTTTAACTATGTCGATTTTAGCAGTTCTAATTTTAGTTATTTATTTATTTGATAGAACTAGTTTATTAATTACAATTGGTCATGTTTTAGGAATATTATCACCCTTATTTATTGGGGTTGTTGTTGCATGGCTTTTAGAACCTGGAATAAATTATTTTGTAAAAAATAAAGTTAATCGTAGGTTATCAGCTTGTGTTGTTTATTTAATTTTAATATTTTTAGTTACTTTAATACTTGCCTTAATAGTTCCTGAGTTTATTGCCCAATTAAATGAACTAATTAAGAAAGTTCCGTATTTCTTAACATCAATTAATAATTTTATAACAGATTTATTTCAAAATTTTTCGTCAACGGAATTAGATTTAACTAAGATGAAAGATAATTTAATAGGTGGAATAACTAACTATGTTAATAACTTGAATTTAACTGGTGTAGTTGATACTTTAAGTTCTTCAATTAAAATAGGTGTTGATATTTTCCTTGGTTTATTAATTGCCTTTTATTTATCACTTGATTTTAGTAAAGTTAGTAAAAATTTTAATTTTTTAATTCCTGGAAAATACCAAACTGAATTTAAAAAAATAGGAAAAATGCTTAATGAAATGTTAAGAAGTTATGTAAATGGAACTTTATTATCTTGTTTATTTGTAATGATTTTATCACTTATAGGTTTCTTAATTTCCGGAGTTTCTTCTCCACTTTTGTTTGCAATCTTTTGTGCAATAACTAATATTATTCCATATTTTGGTCCATACATTGGAGGAATTCCTGTAATTATTGTTGGTTTTGCAATTAGTCCTTTTACTGGAATTGCTTGTTTAATAACAATTATCCTAGTTCAATTTTTAGAAGGAAATATTCTTCATCCATTAATAGTTGGAAAAGCTATATCGCTTCATCCGATTACCATGATGTTAAGTTTACTTGTATTTGAATATTTCTTTGGAATTCTTGGAATGATTATAGCTGCTCCAGTTGTTGCAACCTTAAAAATCATCTTAATTTATTTAAATGATAAATACCATTTTCTTAATAAATTAAAATTAAATTAATGATTTGATAGTTTTTTAACTATCTTTTCTTTTTGATATTTATCTGTTATAATGAATATATCATTAAGTAGAAAGGGTATTTAATGGTATGGTGAAGTATGAAGTATATTAATTATTTTTATAAAAATATTGCTTATCTTTTGTTTTTATTTTTCTTTAGTTCTTTAATAGGGGGGTTACTAGAAACAATTTATGTTTACATTTTATATAACAAATTTTATATAGGAGGATTTTTATTTGGTCCATTAAGACCAATATATGGAATAGGGTGTTTACTTTTATATTTTTTAACTAGAAATCATAAAGAAAATAATATATTAATATTTATAAAATGTTTTTTAATTTTAAGTATATTTGAATATTTTTCTTCTTTATTATTAGAACTTATTTTTAATAAAACCTGGTGGAACTATAGTAATTATTTATTTAATTTAGATGGAAGAATCTGTTTATTTATGTCAATTATTTGGGGATTGTTAGGAATTATTTATTTAAATTATTTAGAACCTTTATTAAGAAAAATATTTAATAAATTTAAAGAAGAAAAAATAGTTATATTATTACATGGAATAAGTTTTTATTTTCTTGTTGATTTAATTTTATCAATAATAATAAATATAAACTAAGAGGAGTATATATGATAGAGGAAATAAAAAAAATAAAAAAAATTGAATTACACTTACATTTAGATGGATCAGTTTCTTTAAGTCTTGCTAGTAAATTATTAAAATTAAGTGTTGAAGATTGTAAAAAAGAAATGATTGCTAATTTGGTTTGTCATGATTTATCGGAGTATTTAACTAAGTTTAAGTTACCGATTAGTCTAATGCAAACTAAAGAAAATTTAAAACTAATAGCAAGTGATTTAGTAAATAGATTAGAAAAAGAAAATGTGTTATATGCTGAAATTCGCTTTGCTCCTATGTTTCATACTAATAATGGTTTAACAATGGATAGTGTAGTTGAAGCAGTTTTAGAAGGATTAAATGACAATAAAAAAGTTAAAACAAATTTAATTTTATGTTTAATGCGAGGAATTAAGAAGGAAGATAATTTAAAAACTATAGAAGTTGCTTCTAAATATTTAAATAAAGGAGTATGTGCTCTTGATTTAGCAGGAGATGAAAAAAAATTTAAATTAAGTGACTATGTTGATTTGTTTAAGTTAATTAAAACTAAAAATATTCCCTTTACTATTCATGCTGGAGAAGTTGATGAACTTGATATTCCAATTGCTATAGAACTTGGAGTCAAAAGAATAGGTCATGGGGTTAAATGTATAGATAATAAGAATTTACTTAAAGAAATAAAAAATAAAAATATTTTACTGGAAGTATGTCCAACTAGTAATATTCAAACTAAAGCATTTGAAAGTTATCAAAGTCATCCAATTTATAAATTATATAAAGAAAATATAAATATTTCTATTAATACAGATAACATGACTGTATCCAATACTGACCTAAATCAAGAATATTTGAATTTAGTTAAATATTTAAATTTTACAATAGATGATTTAAAAGAAATAAATTTAAATACAGTTAATTATACTTTTTTAAGTAATGAAGAAAAAATAGAATTATTAGAAAATTTAAGAAATTGATTAAATAATATAGGTTAAAAAAGTGAGATATATGTAAAATTCAATTAATTATCTTGCTTTTTTTATGGCATTTTTTCTATAATATTATAAAGGAGAGATATGATGAATGAAGATATAATTAAAGCGTTAGAAATTGAATTAAATATTAAAAAATGGCAAGTAGAGGCTGTTATTAAATTACTTAGGGACGGGAATACTATTCCTTTTATTGCAAGATATCGAAAAGAAGCAACAGGTGCACTTGATGAAGAAAAAATTCGAAGTATTGAAAGTATGTATACTTACGAGGAAAATTTATATAATAAAAAACTAGATGTTATCCGTTTAATTGATGAAAAAGGAATGTTAACGGATGATTTAAAAAATGAAATTCTTGCTTGTTCTAAATTAGTTGAAGTAGATGATTTGTATTTACCATTTAAAGAAAAGAAAAAAACTAAAGCCAGTGAAGCGATTAAAAATGGTTTACAAGGTCTTGCTGACATAATTTTAAAATTTGATAATACTAATATTTTTGATGAGGCAAAAAAATATTTGAATGACTCTGTTAAAACAGTTGAAGAGGCAATTCAGGGAGCAAGTTATATAATTGCCGAGAATATAAGTGATAATGCTAAATATCGTAAGTACATAAGAGATAATATTAAAAATCATGGAGTTTTAACAACTAAAGTTAAAAAGAATAATCCAGATGAAGATAAGGTATATGAAATGTATTATGATTACCATGAAAAAGTTAAATATATTAAGTCTCATAGAGTTTTAGCAATTAATCGAGCTGAAAAAGAAAAAGTAATTACTGTATCATTTGATTATGATTTAGATTATCTTACTAGTTATTTAGAGAAAAAAATAATTAAAAATAAAGATAGTAAAAGTAGTGAAATAGTAAATAATTCTATTAAAGATAGTTTAAAACGTTTAATATTACCAAGTATTGAAAGAGAAATAAGAAGTGAAATAACTGAAGTTGCAAATTTAAGTGCTATAGAAAATTTTAGTAAGAATTTAGAAAATTTACTTTTAACACCACCTATTAAAGATAAAGTAATATTAGCTCTTGATCCTGGGTATCGAACTGGAACTAAAGTTGCAGTTGTTGATTCGCTTGGTAATCCTTTAGAAGTAGATGTAATTTATCCAGCACCACCTCATGAAAAAATCAAAGAAAGTGAAAAAGTTATAATTAATTTAATTAATAAATACAAAGTTGATATCATTGCTATTGGAAATGGAACCGCTAGTCGGGAAAATGAAATGTTTATTGCTAATTTACTTAAAAAAATTGATAGAAAAGTTGAATATATTATAGTAAATGAAGCAGGTGCTAGTGTTTATTCAGCTAGTAAACTAGGTTCCCTTGAATTTCCTGATTTAACCGTTGAAAAAAGAAGTGCTATATCTTTAGGAAGACGTCTTCAAGATAGTTTATCAGAACTTGTAAAAATCGATCCTAAAAGTATTGGAGTAGGTCTTTATCAACATGATGTACCAGTTAAAGAATTATCATCGTCTCTTGATTTTACAGTTTCAAAAATTGTAAACCAAGTAGGAGTAAACATTAATAATGCATCTAGTTCACTACTTAGTTATGTATCAGGACTTAAGAAAAATGTTATTGAAAATATTTTAAGTTATAAAGAAAAAAATGGGAAAATTAAGTCTCGCGAAGAAATTAAAAAAATTAAAGGAATGACGGATAAAGTCTATGAACAATCAATTGGCTTTTTAAGAATCCTTGATGGAGATAATCCTCTTGATAAAACGGATATTCATCCAGATAACTATATAGATGCTTTAAAAATACTAGATCTTGTTAATTCTTCTGTATCAGAACTTGGCACCATTGAACTAACTAAAAAATTAGAAAATTCTCGTGATAAATTATTAAACTTAGAAATTGATAAATATACTTTGGAAGATATTATAAAATCTTTAGAAAAACCAAATAGAGATCCGAGAGATAATATTAAAAAACCAATTTTAAGAAGTGATATCTTAACAATTGATAATTTAAAACTTCATGATAAACTTCAAGGAACTGTTCGCAATGTCATTGATTTTGGAGCATTTGTAGATATTGGTCTTCATAATGATGGTTTGATTCATATTTCAAAAATAAGTAAAAATTATATTAAACATCCAGGAGATATTTTATCAGTTGGTGATATTATTGATGTTTATGTAATTGATATTAATAAAGAAAAAGAAAAAGTTGCTTTAAGTATGTTTTTAGAATAATGATTAAAAAAGAAACTGTAATTTAAGACTATTACGGTTTCTTTAATGATATTTAATTATTTTTTATTATTTCTTGAATTTCTTTCTCAGTTAAACCAACGCATTTTTTTATAACATCTAATGTTAAACCATTTTTATGCATGTTAATAACTATTTCTTTTTGGTTTTGTTCAATTCCTTGTTCAATTCCTTGTTCAATTCCCTTAGCCATTCCCTTAGCCATTCCACTAGCAAGACCTCTATCTTCAGCATCTTTAATCCGAGCCATTTCTTTGAGATAATCCATCTTTTCTTTTTCCCATTCGCTTAAAATAAATTCATCTTTACTCATCTCTATCACTTTCCTTATAAATTGCTCCCGCTTTTCTTTAGTTAATAAATTTTCAAGCAAGTCATAAAGTTCTACTAAATTTGCACTTAAAATAACAACTAACCAAAGTTCAGCTTTATCTAACTTTTCACCTAGATTATAGTATAGATTTTTATAATAAGCAAGATATTTTAGAATAGTTTCTTTATTCTGAGGATATATTTTACCCGTTTTAACACCATAAGGTAAAATAATGTCATCACCATAATTAAGAGTTATATTCTCAGTATTAAGATTTAATTGAATTAATTTCTTTGATAAAAATTTTTCTTTATTATCGCCACTTTCAAACATTAAAGTAAATAACTTACTTGTATATAATTCATTTCTAACTGATAAATAGTCATTAAAACTGGAATTATTTAATTCACAATTTATATTTATACGATCATTTAAATTTACATAAATATCAATTGTTTTTTTGTACTCTTTAATTTTATTTTTAGGTAATTCATTAGTTAAAATTCGAATACTAGTTTCTTTTGGATTTAAACTAAGTCCTGTTTCAAGTATTAAAAATTCCTTTAATATATCTTCATCATATGTAAACATTGCCTTAAACATATTGTCATACGCGTTATCAGAATCTTCTAATAAGACCAGTTATGAGAAGAAAAAATTATGAGAAGTTAGAATAATTATTCCTTATTTATCAAGGATTTAATGAGATTTTACTTCTCATAATTTTTTGTGTATTATAATACTCTGT
>JAFURC010000036.1 GCA_017472015.1 Bacilli bacterium | reverse complement strand
TTATTATTAAAAAAAGTTATTTTTTTCTCTTTAAAATCAAAACTTATAACATTATTCAAATTAACAATACAAGCTCTGTGAGTTCTTACAAAAAAGTCACATTCATGTTTTAGTTTGTTTTCTATATAAAGTAAATTTTTGCTAGTCTTAATGTTTGAATTAATAGTATGAATAATTGTTTTGCGATTTTTAATCTCAACAAATAAAATATCTTGTATTTTAATTATATTATAATTTGAGATAGTGTTAATTTTTAATATTTTACCAAGAGTAAAATTTTTAATAATATCTTTTAATAAATCATTTAAAATATCAATTTCATTTTTATCAATAAAAGCTAAAGCTCGTATAGAATTTTTTAAAAATTTACTAATATATTCATCTGTTGAATAAGCGGTCAAGAAAATTATTTCTGATTGTTTATCAGTATTTCTAATTTTTCTTGCAACATCAATTCCATTTTCATTTTCGGTTTCAATATCTAATATATAAACTTTATTTTCTAAACTTGCTAAAACAATATTATAAAAATCATTATTATAGTCACTAAATTTATAAATTTTATAATTTAAATTACTATTAAATAACACTTTATTTATTTTATCTTCAACACAATTTATCCAAAAATTAAGATCATCTACAATTATAAAGTTTATCACAACTGCTCCTCCAAACTTTATTTTTTATATTTGATTTTTTTCTTAATTTTCTTTTTTAAGTTTAATATAAAAAAGATTAATTAATTTGTTTTTTAATTTCATTATAATTATCATACTTCACCTCGTTTTTGATAATAACACTTTTAATTATATTAAATAACTTAAAATGTACAAAAAGTCAAATTTTAGTTTAAAAAGTCAAATTCATTTGGGAAAAATTGTTTTTTTTGTTTTTTATTTTTATAATTTATATTATTTTTTAATAATTTATGTTATGATTATTTTGAAAAGAGTGATATTATGTTAAAAGAAATTAAAGTAGTATTTATGGGGACTCCTGAGTTTAGTGTTAATATATTAAAAAGTTTAATAGAAAACACAAGTGTAATTGGGGTTGTTACACAACCTGATAAAATGGTTGGGAGAAAAAAAGAACTTGTTTATCCAAGAATAAAAGAAGTAGCCTTAGAAAATAATATTTTAGTGTTTCAACCAAGAAATATTAAAGAAGAATATCAAAATATATTAGACTTAAATCCAGATATGATTATAACTTGTGCTTATGGACAAATTATTCCTAAAGAAATTCTTGATTATCCGAAATATGGTTGTATAAATGTTCATGCATCACTTCTTCCAAAACTAAGGGGAGGAGCACCAATTCATCATGCAATAATAGATGGTTATAAAGAAACAGGAATTACTATTATGTATATGGATACCCATATGGATTCCGGAGATATAATAAGTCAAGAAAAAATTGAAATATTAGAAACTGATACTTATCAAACTTTACATGATAAATTAAGTATTTTAGGAAGTAGCTTATTAATTAAAACTTTACCCTCTATATTAAATAATACCAACCAAAGAATTAAACAAGATATAAACGAAGTAACATTTGGTTATAATATAACAAGAGATGAAGAATTAATTGATTTTAAGAAAACAATGGATGAAGTTTATAATAAAATAAGAGGATTAACACAAACTCCTGGTAGTTATTTTTATTTAAATAATAAAATAGTTAAAGTATATGAATCTTTTAAAGTAAGTGATTCAACTTATCAAGATAAACAACTTGGAGAAATAGTTAAAGTTGATAAAAAGGGAATTTATATAAAGGTAAAAGATGGTTTAATTAAAATAACCGAAATTATGATGGAAGGTAAAAAAAGAATGCCAGTTGCAAGTTTTTTAAATGGAAATAAAGAAAATTTAGTTGGATTAATTGCTAATTTAGGAGAGTTTAATGAAAAATAAAAAGGAAAGTAATATTAAAACAATTTATAAGTGGTTAAGATCAGATAAAGGAAAGAGATATTCATTTTTTATATTTTATATTTTTTTCTTTATTTTTGTATTTATATTTTTAGCATTTACAAATTCTAGTCAAGATGAATTTCAAGATTCTAATAACACTGATACAAATATTAATAATAAACAAGAAGTTACATCAAGTTTGCCATTTAATACAAGTAATTTAGAAAATAATAATTATACTTTTAAGTATCAAGTATTAAAAAATGATAAAAAGAAAGAATATTTAGGAGAAAAACAAACCAATTTAATTAAAATTTCAAATGATACAGGAACTTATGAATATAAATATCGAAATGGAAATTTAATAGAAAATATAGAACTTGATGAATATTATCAATTATTTGATATTTATACTATAAAAAGAATAATAAAAAACTCAAAATATGAATATAAACAAGAATATAATGACGGAAGAATAATTTATAGTTATCTTATTAAAAATGGAGATCTTGCTAACTTTTTAGAAATAGAAAATTATAAACAAGATGATCTTCATAATGAAATAAAAATAGAAACTAATAATAAAAATCAAGTTTATGAAATTACTTTTGATATCATAAATTTAATTAATAATTCAAGTAATTTAGATGATAAAGATACAACATACAAAATAATAATTACATATGGTGATATAGATGAATAAAGTAGTTTTAATTGATGGGAATAATTTATTATACAGAAGTTATTATGCGACGGCTTATAGTGGTAGTTTAATGCGAAATTCTAAAGATTTTCCAACTAATGCTTTATATGGACTTATAAATATGTTAAATAAAATTATTCATGAAGAACAACCAACTCATATAATGATAGCCTTTGATAAAGGTAAAACATTTAGACATGATAAATATGAAACTTATAAAGCAGGAAGATCGGAAACTCCAGATGATTTGAAAAAACAATTTAGTGTTGCCTATGAATTATCAAGTGCTCTTGGAATTAAACATTATTTAGTTGATAACTACGAAGCTGATGATATAATTGGAACATTTGCAAGTTATATAGATACTTTAAGTGATACTGAAGGATTAATTGTTAGTAGTGATAAAGATTTACTTCAGTTAATATCTGATAAAGTTAAAGTTAAATTATTAAAAACCAATGATCATATCATGATGGATAAAGAAAAATTCAAAGAAATTTATGGAATTTCTGATCCTAAAAAAATGATTGATCTAAAATCTTTAATGGGAGACAGTAGTGATAATATTCCAGGAGTTAAGGGAATAGGTGAAAAAACAGCTATTAATTTAATTCAAAAATATCATGACTTAGATGGTGTTTATAATAACCTTGATAGTATTTCAACTAAAACCAAAGAAAAATTAATAAATGATAAAGAAAATGCTTATATGAGTTATGACATTGCAACTATTTATAAAAGTGTTCCAATTGATCTTGATTTAGAAAGTATTAAATATCAAGGAATAAATATGCATGATTATGAGAAAATTTTAAATGAACTAGAATTTTATTCTATTTTAAAAAAAATAAGTGATAAAACATCTGAAAAAGAAGAGATTAACTATCAAATAGTTGATAATTTAGATAATTTAAATTTAGTCTCTCCATATGCTATTTATTTAGAAACTTTAGGTTACAATTATCATATAGATATTCCTCTTGGAGTTAGTATTAAAGATAAAAATAATAATTATTATATTCCGTTTGAAATTTTAAAAAATTCAAATATATTTAAAGATAATAAAGTAAAATATACCTATGATTTAAAAAAATTACTTTATGTTTTTGATAAATATAATGTAGAAATAGATAAAAATATTGATGATGTGATGTTAATTAGTTATTTACTCAATAAAAATATAAAAAATGATATAGCATATCTTGCTAATAGTTATCAATATGAAATAAAGTTTTATGAAAAAATATATGGAAGTGAATTAACTTATAAATATCCTAAAAATGATGGTTATATAAAAGAAATAGTTTTAAAAGCTAATTTTATATATCAAGAATATAATAATTTTTATAAAGAATTAGAGCGTGATGATATGGTAAGTTTATATAAAGATTTAGAACTTCCTTTAAGTTATGTTCTTGCTAAAATTGAAAAAAATGGTTTTTTAGTTGATACAAATTATTTACAAGAAATGGGAGTTAAATTAGATGAATATCTAAGTAAATTAGAAAGTGAGATATTTAAAATAGCAGGTAAAAGTTTTAATATCTTATCACCTAAACAATTATCTGATGTTTTATTTAAAACTTTAAATATTCCTTATCCTAAAAAAATTAAAGATGATAATTATTCAACAAGTAAAGATATTTTAGATAAATTAAAAGATAATTATGAAATAGTTAATTTAATTTTAGAGTACCGAGGAATTGCTAAGATGAAATCTAATTATGTAGTTGGAATTATAAATGAAATAGAAACTGACGGGAAAATTCATACTATTTATAATCAAACTTTAACAAGAACGGGAAGATTATCAAGTGAAAGACCAAATTTACAAAACATTCCTATTCGAGATGAACTTGGTAAATTAATTCGAAAAGCGTTTATTCCAAGTGATGGTTATAAGATTGCTTCCTTTGATTATTCGCAAATTGAACTTCGAGTATTTGCCCATATGGCAAGTGCCACTAATATGATTGAAGCATTTAAAAGTGGCATTGATATTCATACAAAAACAGCCAGTGAAATATTTAATGTTAGTGTTTTAGATGTTAATAAAGATATGCGAAGAAAAGCCAAAGCAGTTAACTTTGGAATAATATATGGAATATCAAGTTTTGGACTTTCTGAGGATTTAGGAATTAATATTGATGAAGCTAAACACTTTATTGATAAATATTTAGAAACATTTCCAGGTATTAAAAATTATATGAATTCTTTAATCTATGATGCTTATAAAAATGGATATGTTAAAACGCTTATGAATAGAAAAAGAAGAATAGATGAAATTAATAATAAAAATTATATAATTCGCCAAAGTGGCGAAAGAATGGCTCTTAATACTCCAATACAAGGAACTGCAGCCGATATTATTAAAAAAGCCATGATAGAAATTGATGAGGAAATTGAAAGATTAAATTTAAAAAGTAAAATGATCGTTCAAGTACATGATGAATTAGTCTTTGAAGTAGAGGAAACTGAAGAAGATATTTTAAAAGAATTAGTTGAAAGAATTATGACCTCAACTTATAAACTAGATGTACCTCTTGAAGTAGGTTATGAAATCGGGGATAATTGGTATGATGCTAAATAGAAAAGGAGAGATAAAAAATGGTAAGTAAAGAATTAATGAAAAATAAAGATCGTTTAGAAAGAATTGAAGTAATAAGAGAGGTTAGGAGAAAACTTGGAAATTTTCGTCTGATGTCAAATGAAGAAAAAGCAATTGCTTTAAAGGCTTTAAATGATTATGAATATAATTTAACAACTGATATAACAAGAAGTATTAATAATATCAGAGAATTTGAAGAACAAGGAATTTCTCATGATATTGAAGTTGTAGATGTACCAGTTGAAGTCAATAAACCAACTTATCCTGAATTTGCAACTGCTGGTAGTTATGAATCGCTTGATGAGAATATTATTAGACTTAAAGATTTATTATTTCATGTTCCATCAGAAAATATTCCTGATGATGAAAAAAGAGTTTTCTTGGAGTCTTTAAGGGATTATTGTTATGATCTTCAAAAATTGAAATACGAAAGAGATAATAACAGGAAAGCTTATGGTGATGAATATTTAAGCGAATTTGATGAAGTTCAATTATCACCTGAAGTAGCAACTAAGAGACCTTATACACCTAAGATGACTCAACAGCAAAGATTAGATTCATTAGCAGAAACTTTATCAAATAGTTCAAAATCTAAATAAAAAGGAACTTTTATTAAATTGATAAATACTTAATTTTAGGAATAATTATAGATAATGAAAGAATAAGATTAGGATATTCCACTCCAAAAAAGAAAATTATGTATAAAAATATAAATATTAAAAAATGGTGTTAAAGGCTCCGTTAGCTATAAACGTGGAATTACTTTTATAATTAAAAAAAATTCTTGAAAAATTAATTAATTATGATAAAATTAAATTATAAGAATAAGAAAGGGTTGTGAAAATATGGTTAAAAATTTTTTTGAAAACACAAAAGAATTCCCAATTTTTTCTAATGTTGAGGTTAACTCAGAGTCAACTATGGGGGGGGTATAAGCCACCAATTTATAAATAAAACAATAAAAATCGACAAAATAAAGTACAAAGAATATGATAGATTAAAAGTAAGTCTTTTCATACTTTTTTGTGCTTTTTTAATTTAGAATTAAATAATTGCAAAAAAGTAAAAGATATATTATATTAGCGGGGGCTAGGTTATAATAGGAGGAAAAAATGAACAAAAAAACAAAAACATTAATACTTAGTATTGTAGTTACTTTAATACTTTTATTAACATTTACAGTAACTTATGCAGCATTTGTATATAGGCAAACAGGTGAGGATAATCATCAATTAGTTCTTGGTGATATCTATATGCACTAT
>JAFURC010000003.1 GCA_017472015.1 Bacilli bacterium | reverse complement strand
ACAGAGTATTATAATACACAAAAAATTATGAGAAGTAAAATCTCATTAAATCCTTGATAAATAAGGAATAATTATTCTAACTTCTCATAATTTTTTCTTCTCATAACTGGTCTTATTAGAAGATTCTGATAACGCGTATGATGACATTTTTAAAATTGTATTTGGGAGAGAAGAAAACGCCGATATAACAGCATATCTAGTAAGTTTACTTCTTAAAATTCCTTATGAAAGAGTTAAGGGAAAAATAAAATTCAAATCAACTAGTCATATTAAAAAGTTGGTAAGTGAAAAAAATTCTGAAAAAGATATTGTCTTTTTGGTTGAAACAAATGCCCCTTTAAAACTTAATCTTGAAATGAATCGAGTTGATTATTTAGAACCATCTATTATTGATCGCAATGTTTATTTCCAATCAAATCTTTTTGGGAGTGGTTTAAAAAGAAAAAATGAATATGAAAATTTAACAACAACTATTCAATATAATTTTAATCTTGATTATGTTGATGAAATTGGAGAAGAACTAATCGATGAATTTGTTTATACCAACAGGAGGGGCTATGTTCTAACAGAAAAAAGTAAAATCGTACATTTAAATATTAAAAAAATGGCTGAATTATGGTACAATAATGAATATAAGAAATACAAAGAAATTTCTCCTATTTTATTCGAATTATCTGCTTTAATTCTTGAAACTGATAAAAAGAAATTTGAACACCTAGTCGAAAGCATTAAAATGGATAAAAATATTAAGGAGCAATTGGAAAGGATTGTTATGGATTTAAATGTTGATGATGAATTAGTAACAAAGTACTATAATTTAGAGGAAGAAAGAAAAAAGATGAATGAAGCAGTTATGAAAGATGCAGTTAAAAGAATCAGCGAAGAAATGAAAGTTAAAATTGAACAAGAAGCAAAACTTCAAGGATTAGAACAAAAAGAACAAGAAGTAGTTCTTAATATGTATAAAGAAAATTTTTCACTTGATGTAATTAGTAAAATTACTAATCTTTCTCTTGATGAAATAAATAAAATAATTGATAACAACCAAAATTAAATTGCATTATAAAATCTAGTATGTAATTAACGCATACTAGATTTTAATTTAATTATTTTTTACTTTTTTAGATATAATATTATTTAAAACTATAAAAAGAATTATAAAACTTATTAAAACTATAATATTAATAATAACTGGTTTTAAAGTATTTAAATTAATTACCTCTAAAGTTTTAATTATTTCATTAGTTTTAATATAATAATAACTTGGAAGTAACTTAGAAAATTTTAAAACACTATTTGGTAAATAACTAATTGGTACAAAAGCACCACATAAAAAACTTGTTCCTAAACTTAAAACATTAGTAAGTCCATTGATACTATCTTTACTCTTTAATAAATTTGCTATAAAAATAGCTAAACTAAGAGTAAATATCATGAATATAAATGAATTAATTATTAAAACTAAACCATTTAAAGTAAACATGATTTTTCCTATTAAACCAAAACTTAAAAGAACATAAATTATCCAAATTATCATCATGAATAAACTATTTGCAAGAAATAATAATCGATTTAATTTATTTATTTTCATACTACTAATAATTATTCTTTTTTTTATATTAGGTTCATTAAAACTTAAAAGTATTAAAGATACGATATATAAAGAAGTAGCAAGTAAACTATAATTTAAAAAGTTATAATAAATAACTGCTTTATTTAAAGAATTAGTATTTAGCTTAGAAGTCAAATTAACTTCTAAACTAGTATCTAAGACTTCATCCATTTTAGTTAATAACTCACTTTCTTCAAATAAATCTTTATAATTATTTAAAACCTTTAAATATTTTTCTAAATATAAATTAGCAAGAATTGCTTCATAGTCATTAGTTGATTTTATTTTAATTAAATAATCATCTGTTAAATAATTAATATGAAAATTATTTGGTATATAAATAATAAAACTAACATCACGATAAAAAATTGCATCATTAATTGAATTTTCATCATTTTTAATACTTACATGATTAGTATTTTTTTCTAAATAGGTTATTAAATGTTTAGTTATTCCAACACTATCATCTTCATTTATAATTAAAATATCTGGTTTAATATCTTTATAATTTAAATTATTATCATCACTTTTTATATTAAATCCTGTAAATATTATTAAAAATAAAGTATAAAGAATAACTATAAATAAATTTTTCTTTAAAATTTTTAAATAAGTTTTAAATACTATCATAAGTTACTCTCCTTAATTTCTTAATACTTAAAGTAATTAAAATAATTGATAATATAATTAAACTAATTAAATTAAGAAAATATCTATTTAAAGAATCATAGTAATATAAAGAATACATTGCATCGGTTATCATATTAACAGGATTTAATCTATTTAAAATAGGAATATTTTTATCAATTATATATTTCATACTAACTCCCATCATTCCTGATAAGAAACATCCAAGCATTGTTAAAGTTATAAGTACTCCTGTTTGAAAGTTTTCATTTTTCTTAATCGTTCCTATAAAAATTCCTAAACTAAGTCCAGAGAAAGATCCTGTTAAGGTAATTAATATAATTAAAAATAAATTACTAGAAAAATTAATTTTTAATATAAAAATTGTATATAAAAACAAAATAATTAAACAAATTATTTGCATTAAATAAGTTGCTAAAATACTACTAAATAAAATTATATTTTTACTAACCTTAGAAATAGAAATTCTTTTTCCTTTACTACTTAAATTAGGTAAAATCTGTTTTAAAATAAATATTCCTAAAAGACCTCCATATAAACAAGTCATAGCAATTAATGTATAAAATTCTATCATGGTATAACTTAAACTTTTCTTTGTTATATCTTTTATATTAAATTCTTTTTGATTTAATTTATTTATTACTTCATCGTTTAATATTAATATATCTTTTGTTGGATCTTCTTGAATTTTTTCATCGATAATCAAATCAAACATCTTTTTAGTTTCTAATATTTCTAAAACAACATTTTTAAAAATAGTTTCATTGATACCGTTTTCTAAGATAACTATTTTAGGATTTTCTTGAATTTCAAAATAACCTATTATTTCTTTGGTATTTAATAATTCATTGGCTTTTTCTAAATTTGTATATGTAATATTAAGTATTTTATTGGAAGAATCACTACTTAAAGATTCAAAGGTTTCTTTTAAGAAAATATTATCTTGAAATGATTGGTTATCAATAATTGCAATATTAATTTCTTTTGCTGTTTCATTTTTTTCAATATTCATGAAAGTAAGTTTAAATAAAGTTCCTAATATAATTGGAAATAGAAGTGTCCAAAATATTAATGATTTATTTTTTATTAGAATTTTTAAAGTATATTTAAAATTATGATAAAACATTAGTCTCGTAATTCCTTTCCGGTTAATTCTAAGAAAACATCGTTTAAAGTAACGGTTGAAGAATATATATTTAAATATTTTATTTTTTCTTCTTTTAAATATTCTAGTAAATTAGCTAAGTTGTTTTTACCTTTTTTAAAAGTAATACTTAAGATATTCTTTTGATACTTTATTTCATGAACATTTTTTAATTTTTTTAAATTATCTAGATGTTTTAAATCAAGTTTTAATATTTCAACGTTTACTTTTTCATTAGTTTTTACTAGTTCTTTCAAACCATCTGGAGTTCCACTTGCAAGTATTTTTCCTTTATCTAAAATGATTACTCGATCACAGATTTTTTCAACTTCTTCCATATAGTGCGTTGTATAAATAATTGTTGCCCCTTTTTCTCTTAGTTTTTCTATTCCTTCTAATATTTGGTTTCTGCTTTGGGGATCAACGGCAACTGTTGGTTCATCTAAAATAATTATTCGTGGTTTATGACTAATACCACAGGCAATATTAAGCCGTCTTAAAAGTCCTCCGGATAACTCTTTAGGATAGAATTTTTTAAAATCTTCTAAGCCTACTAAATCAATAACTTCTTGAATATATTGTTTTCTCTTCTTTCGATCATTTATATAAAGTCCACAGAAATAATCAATATTTTCAAGAACTGTTAATTCATCAAATACAGAAATATCTTGAAAAACTACACCAATTTGACTTTTTATATTATAATTATCGGGTTTCATTTCTTGATTTAATATTTTAATCATTCCAGTTTGATAATTTAAAAGTGAAAGTAAACAATTAATAGTTGTTGTTTTACCTGATCCATTTGGTCCTAAAAGTCCTAAAATTTCTCCTTCATAAACACAAAAAGATAAGTCATCAACCGCTTTTAAAGTTTGATAAGATTTAGTTAAATTTTTTATTTCTATAATTGGTTTCATAATCATCCCTCGTATTAATTATAAGAAAATTAATAGTTCTTGTAAAGTTATTTATATCTTACTTTTATAATATCACTATCTTTTAAATGACCAATTAAAAGTGAAGAATGAGGGTCATGTTCTTGATTATTTTTTAAAACCATTTTCTCATCAAAATTAGCATAGCAATATTTACAAAAATGTTTGCAAGTATTATAAACTCCAATATCAACCATTGAAACACAGCTACATTTTTTTTCTTTTCGAGCCGTCCAGTTTTTATATGTTTTACCAGTTAATTTAAAAGCTAAAGTATGTGACAAACAATCCTCTTTAATAAAACCATATTCACATAAATTAACTTCTTCAAAACAAGTTTGAACACTCATATCATTTTCTCTGGCAAATTTTGAAAAATTAAGACCTATTTCTCGATAATCAAGCTCAGTAAATTCCTGGTAGTTCAAAACATTTTTATTTTTTAAAACGTTTTTATAAATATCTAAAAAAGAAACAATAATATGTTTTGTTGAACCTTTTAATAAAGTTGTTAGTCTTTTAAAAGCCTTAATATGATACGAAAGATTATATTTATCACTTAAAAATATTGGATCATACCTGATATAAACATTATCGCTTCCAATTATTTCAGATATTTTTTTTACAGCATTAATTACTTCTTTTTTAGAAGGAACATTTGGTTCAATATCATTTTTATATGGGGTAATAGTTATTTGAAAAATAATTGGTTTTTTTAAATATTTTAAATAATCAATAATTGGAATAGGATTTTTAGTACAAAAAAGAATTAAGTCAACATCAGAGAAATTTATCCGACTAACTAAATTTGGATTAAAAGGATTTCTAACATCTATAAAACCTTCTTTATAACGATTAATAAACCACGGTGTATAAAAAGCAACTATATCTGTTCTTCCACTAACATTTAAAATCATAAATTCCTCACTTCTACTTAATATAAGCTAAATCCTTTTTTTATTTTAACACAAAATAAAAGAATTAAATTGAAATTAACTTAATTCTTAAAATTTATAAGATAAATTGAACAATTAAAGATGCAAACAAACAAATAATAAAACCAATTACTTCTCCAATCAACCCCTCTTTTATATGAAACCAATAATTCTTATATTCCTTTTTAATATCTTCAGTACCTTTAAAAATAAATTTTTTACTTTGACAAAACCAAAGAAGATCTAAGACGATAACATCATATATATTTATAATAGTAAAAATAAGAAATGAGGTTTTAAATGAAGATAAAAAAGTTTGATAGTGATTAACATATCGTAAAATAAAACTAATAATTATTATTATAAAAAGAGAAACTATTAATTTCGAAGTTATTTGATTATTTTTAGTTGGAATTTTATCTTGATATTCTTTTAAACTCTTTACTTTTTTAATTACTTTAGGCGGATAATTATAAAGCGTCTTAATTGGATCTTTTGCCAAATAGAAAACAAATAACGTAAAAATAATTATTAATATTAAACATTCAATTAAAATAATCATATTATTTTTCTTCCTCGATCTTTTTACCTGGATAACTACATAAAACGGTATCTAAATATTCAACACCACAAAAGTAATCACAAATAGAAGTATTTTTAACAGCACATTTATGTTCAGTGGTATTTTCTTCTTTATTCCAAGGACAACCTTTGGGATTAAATAATGGATTTGAAAAATCAATATCCATATTTGCCCCATTTAATTTTTTAATATCCATACGATACCTCTTAATCTTCTTTAAAGAAATCGCGTTTATTGAAACTTGAAGTCATAAATCTCCAAGCAGCTTTTCTTGTTGTTAACCATTCAATTTTCGCATTATTTTTTTGATTAGTTAAAATACCATTTACTAAAAAGTTGGCAACTACATCAGGATAATCTCCAAGAATATTATAAACTTTTTTGGTTTTCTCACTTAAATTAATTTTTTCTTTATTTCCTAAAGCATTTTTAATAAAATCTGTTATCATAATTCCAGGACTTAATTTACCAACAATTACTCCCGTATTTCTTTCGGCACTTTCATTTGCTAGAGCTTCTGTAAAATAAGTAATTGCTCGTTTACTAGTTCCATAAATTGATAAGCCTAACATCTTAGCATCATTACTTCCATAACCTTCAACATTATAAATAGCTCCACTTTTTTGTTTAATCATTTCTTTCATAACAAGTTTTGATCCGAAAATAGCACCCTTTAAATCAACATCTAAAACTAAATTAATTTCATCTTCTAGAAGTTCCCAAATAGCTCTTTCTGGTTGATTAACACCCGCATTATTAATCCAAATATCAATATTTTGAAACATTTTTTGACTAACTTTAATTAATCTTTTAATATCAGTTACTTTTAAAACATTACAAACTTGATAAAATACTTCACCTTTTCCTTCAACTGTTAAAAGTTCTTCTTTTGCCTTTTTTAAATTTTCTTCAGATAAATCACTTATAACAACATTTAAATTATTTTTTCGAAATACTTTAGCCATTTCTAAACCAAGTCCCCTAGCACTACCTGTAATTACTACTGTTTTCATTTTTCCTCCTATACTACTTGATAATTTTTTAGTATTCCTTGAAATACTATTTCTAAATTTTCTATTTTTTTAAAATCAATTGGTTTAACTAACTCTGGTAATTCTAAATTTAAATTAGCTTCATCCATTAAATATTTCACAAACTCAGCACAATAAAAAGTATTCTTTTTCCGGTATTTTAAATTAAAAGCCGATCCAAATAAGCCAATTATATTAAATTTATAAATATTTCTTCGTCTTTCAAATTTTTGTATTACTTCTTCAATTTTTTCATATTGTTTATCTGATAAATTTAAAACATATATTAAAGCTTTAGTTTTTTTAAATCTTTTGAAAGTTCCTGAATTTAATTTTTCATGAACAAATCCTCCTATAAAAGGATTATAAGGATGTTTTCTTCCAAAGCTATACATTTTATTTAATTCATGATCCAAAGAAAGGGAAACATGAGCATATTCAGCATGCGTATAAAATTTAATAATTTTGGAAAGAAATGTTCCTGTATATGTTAAAACAATATAAATTTGTTTAGAATCTTGATTCATAATTACCACTACTTTACTACTTTATTTTATAGTAATAGTATATAATTTTTTCTAAGTTAAAGTCAATAACAAATTATAACCTATTTATTACAACTTGTACAAGTATTACTAGCAATATTGATTTTTTCTAAATATGGCTTTAAACGATTTTTTAAATCAGTTATTTCTTCATCACTCCAGTATTCTTTTGGAGTTTCTTTATTATTGGTATCTTTTGAAGTTTCATAGTCATTAAAAATTACTTCTCCATCAACATGAAATGAAACATTTGGAACATAAATTTTTTCATTCCCCTCTTCATCATATTGTAAATTATTACTTAAAAGAGAAACTATTTCTTGATACTCTTCAGTATTATTTTTACGATCTTCTAAAATATTATAGTAATAAATTTTATCAAGTCCAACTTCCATAGCTATTTCATTTAAATATTTAACATAATAATTACACCAAGGACACTCCGGGAATCCTAAATAAACTATCCCTGTTCCATTTTTCATAATTTTAATAATTTCTGAGATATCCCGGTAAACAAAAATATTATTTTCTCCTACTTCTGTATACTCCAAAGAAAATTTTACATTATCTTCTACTACCTTATTATCTTTACAACCTCCTACTAATAATAAAATTAAAGTTATAATTAAAACTATATATTTCTTTTTCATCACATACCTCCAACAAATTAATTATATAATTTTTTCTTTAAATAACCAAGAAAATTAAAGTTGCATAACTCAACTTTAGGTTTAGTTTTTAATCTTTACAAGTATCATCAAGTGATAAAGGAATTTTATAAGTAATTGTTTTATCAAATTCATCAATTGCTTCAATCTCTAAATATAAACTTTCATTAGAAAATTCCTTACAAACTCGTGAATAATTATCAACTTTAAATTTTACATCTTCTAAATAAGTTTCTAAATTAATATTTTCTTTAGCATCACATGAACTAATTTTTATACTTGTATCACCATGTGACTCATATAAACTGCAATTTACTTTTTTATAATTTGTTGAATCACTGGCACCACAGTAATTAATATTAGAAATATATATTGATGATTTATTTTGATTATAAGCAATACTTCCATAAATATTAAAATTATTACAATTACTAGTTAAAGTTTTAAACTTAAAATCATTATTTTGATTTAATAAAATAATTATATAGATAATAATCCCTAAAACTAATAAAGATAATAAAATTAAATAAATCTTTTTATAATTTTTTTTAGTTGTTTCTTTTTTAGTTATATATCCATTTAATATATCATCTAAACTTATATTAAAATCTTGACTCATTTGTTTTATTAAAGAAATATCTGGTAAGTTTTTGCCATTTTCCCATTTACTAACTGCTTGATAAGTTACTCCATATTTATTTGCTAAATCTTTTTGAGTAAGATTATTTTTCTTTCTTATATCTTTTATAAATTTACCAATTTTCCCTTGATCCATATAACACCACCTTGGATTAAATTACTATATAAGTATATCACAAAGAAATAGTTTTAAATTAAATTTATCTTACTTTTTAATTTTTTTTCGTTTATATTATTATTGAATTGATATATAAAAAATTAGTTATACAATATGTGCTACTAACTTGATATTTCATTATTTCATAAATATAATATGGTTTCTAGGACCAAATAAAATTAAAAAAAAAGAATAAATAATTACTGATGAATACCACTTCTATAAATGAAATGAATGATGTATAATAATCATGAAGGAAGTTGATTATCAATAAAACAAGAAACAAAACACTTAAAATTAATGAAAGCATATAATAACAATGTATTGATATCTGATATGAATTTAGAAGATAAATTCACTGAATTTGAAAATTCAAAGTTAAATTTGGTGTTAATATAGGAAGTGAATTTTCTGGAGATCATTATGCTATTGTTATATCCAAACAAGACACAATGCTTAATCCTATATTACATGTTATACCATTAACATCCAAAAAGCATAATTATAATATAGAACTAAATAATTTATTATATAATGAAAGCGAATTAAATAATTTAAAAGAATTATTATCAAAAGAACCAGATAAAAATAATATCAAAAAAATTAAAAAATGTATAAAATATTATAGCAAGAGAAAAGATAAAATATCGTATGCTTGTATTAAATATTTAAAAACAGTAAGTAAACTATCTATTTGTAAATCAATTAATGAATTTGATTATTTAAATAAAGTAAAATTTCAAATGATTTATTAAGAAAAATAGATGAAGAAATAGTAAAAGAATATACATTATTATAATTTAAAAATTCAATGTATAAAATGAACGATCACAATATTTAATAATATTTTCATGATTAAAGTGGGTATCGGAAATTAAATATATTTTTTGCATAATTACCTCTAGATTGAGTGTATCATATTATATACTTTTAAATAAATAAAATTTTAATTATTTAAAATAAGAAATGTAAGTCAATGTAAACTAAAAAAATAAAAATGTCAAATTGCTAAGTTTATATTGACTAAAAATCAATTTTATAATAAGATTTATTTGTATGGTTAAACCATACGTGTACTTACATTTATTTGTGTGTAAGTGCTTATTCAACCAAAACCCCCTGAAGGCGACCAATTAGTGGTCGTCACTTTTTTTATAGTTAAAATTTTTAAGTTTTTTATTTTTTAATAGCTACTCCACCATAAGGAGATAAATAACCTGATTTAGAATTATTTAATGTATAAGTTTTACTCTTTCCTTTGTATTCTCTTGGTAAAATAAATTCTTTTTCATCAGGTGTTCTATTGATAGTTACTAAGGTACTTTCATTATTATTGTATCTTTCAAACATAAAATAATCTTGATTAATATCTAAAATATTTAAATCTGCTTCTTGTAAAAAAGGTTCTTGTTTTCGAATATTACCAATATATTTAAAATAATTTAATAAATCCATATCTTGCTTATTCCAAGGATATGGTTTTCTATTGGCTAAATTTCCTATTCCCTCTACTCCAACTTCATCTCCATAAAATATGGATAAAATCCCAGGAAGAAAAGTTAGAGTAAACACGTATGCCTTATATATATTTTTTCCATATTCATATTGCTCTTTTGTTAATTTATAATTTTGACAGTAATCCAAATTGTTATTTTTTAAATTCCATGCCCATTCATCAAATTCATTGAAATCATAAGCTGAAAAAATATTAATAGCCCTGGATATATCATGAGTAGATGTAAAATTCATTAAAGTATTGATGGTATCCGTTGGATATTCTCGTTTTATATCTTTAAGAATATTGGCTAATTTAGTTATATCATTATATTTAAAATATCTAATTAAAGCATCTATTAGGGAATAATTCATAACTGTATCCAAACATTTACCAGAATCGATGTATCCTCTTTGCATTCTCATCGGATTTTTCCAAACTTCACCAAGTATTAAACCATCTTCTTTATTCCTTTTTACAGCAACTCTTATTCCTTCAATAAATTCATCAGTTAACTCATCAGCAACATCTAATCTTAGTCCATCAATTCCTAATTTAAACCACTGATCAATTATTCCTCCAACACCTAGTATATAATTTTTCCATTCATTAGAATTAGCATCACAAACAGGTAAATTAGTCATTCCCCACCAGTAATCAAAAGTTGTTTTATTATCACTAACCTGTTGTTTATAAAAAGATGCATAAGGTGAATCATCTGATTGAAAAGCACCTATTGTATTAAAAGTATTATATTCATTAAAATATTTACTATCATTGCCTGTATGATTAAAAACCGCATCTAATACGATTTTCATTCCCTTTTCATGGGCTTTATCACATAAATCTTTTAAATCTTGATTAGAGCCAGCATAAGGATCTACTTGTTCATAATCAGAAGTATCATAACGATGATTTGATTGACTATAAACAATCGGACTTAAATAAATAATCTCAACTCCTAAGGATTTAATATAATCTAATTTCTCTTCAATGCCTTTTAAATTACCACCATAAAAGTCGGCATTCCAGATATTATTTTTATCAGGTCCTATTTTCATTTCATCAGAAAAAGAATTATAAATTGTTCTTCTTGGCATACTAAAAAGTTTCACGTCATGAGAACGATTAAATCTATCTACAAAGATATGATACATAACTTTACCTTTAGCCCAATTAGGTGTTTCAAAATTAACACTCATTTTATACATTTCATCTTTTTTTATTAAATCTTTTAATAGATTTTCTTTTTTTATATATTTAATTTGATTATTTATTTTATATTTAAAATAATAATGATAAATAGCACTGGTTTCTAAATAAACATTTGTTTCAAAATAAGCTTTATTATCTATATTTCTTAAATGTTTTAAAGGAAATACCATAGTTTTATTACCCTTTTCGATTATAAAATCTAAATTATCAACAAAACCATATTCAAAAGGTATTTCAACTATTATTTGATAATTATTACCATTTTCTAATTTTTCTATTTCATTTATTTTAAAAGATACATCATTCATTTTATTTACTACTCCTATTATATATTCATTGTACCATATATTTTAAAATTAACTAGAATAGTTTACATTATTTACTAATTCCATTTATTATTAAAACAGCAAATTGCTAAACTTGCTGTTTTTAACTTTGTTTTATTTTACTAATTAATAAATCTCTTAATTTTAAATTTTCAACTTTTGTATTATTTAAAAATTCTAAAGAATCTTTACTTGCTTGCATTAAGATTTTATAATCTTCTTTAATATTAGCTATTTTAAATATCATATCTCCACTTTGTTTAGTTCCAAATAAATCTCCTGATCCCCTTAATTTAAAATCTTCTTCACTTAATTTAAAACCATCAGTTGTCGTTTTTAATATTTCTAAGCGTTTAGTATCTTGACTTGATATTAAAATACAACTTGATTTAATATTTCCACGACCTACTCTTCCTCTTAATTGGTGAAGGGTTGATAGACCAAATCTATTGGCATCAAATATTACTATCTGACTTGCATTTTTTACATCAATTCCAACTTCAATTACCGTTGTACTAATTAAAATATCAACATCCCCTTGACTAAATTTATTCATGATCTCGTCTTTTACAGAACTTGACATTTTCCCATGAACTATATCAATTTTATATTTTTTACCAAAGGCATCCGTCATTTTATTTTTAAGTTCATTGACACTTGTTAAATTACTAAATTCATTTTCTTCAATTAAAGGAGCAATGACATATATTTGATGATTTTGTTTTAACTCATTATACATTAAATCTAAAACATCAGTAATTTCCTCATTTTTCTTTAAGATAGTTGTTATTTCTTGACGACCTTTTGGTAATTCTTTAATTGTTGAAACATCCATATCACCATAAATTGTTAAAGCATAAGTTCTTGGAATTGGAGTAGCACTCATATATAAAACATCTGGAGCCATTCCTTTATTTTTTAAGTTATCTCTTTGATTTACCCCAAATCTATGTTGTTCATCAGTTACAACTAAACCTAAATTTTTATAAGTAACATCATTTTGAATTAAAGCATGAGTTCCTATAATAATAGATATTTCTCCACTTAAAAGTTCATCATAAATTCTATTTTTTTCTTTTTTAGGAGTAGATCCGGTTAATAACTCAACTTTAACTAAATCTCCAAGTAAATTTTTGATATTATTATAATGTTGATTAGCAAGTATTTCTGTTGGTACCATTAAAGCACTTTGATAACCACTTAAATGATTCATATACATTGCAAGTATACTAACAATGGTTTTCCCACTTCCAACATCACCTTGAAGCATTCGGTTCATTCGTTTTTCACTATTTAAATCAAGTCTAATCTCTTCTAAAACATTCTTTTGATCATTAGTTAATTTAAATGGTAATACTTTATAAATACTTTCTAAGTCTTTTTTATATATTTTTCTTTTAATTCCATCTAATTTAGTATTTTCTTTCTTTAAATAATTTATTTTAAACATAAATTCAAATAATTCTTCATATTTAAGACGAATTTTAACTTCTTTAAGTTTTTCTATACTACTTGGATTATGAATAATATTTAAAGCTGTTTTTTTATTAACAAAATTATATCTCTCCACTAAATAATCCGGAATATAATCAACCACATTCTTCCCAATCTGTAAAAGAGCCATATTAACATAAGTTGAAATATTTTTATTAGTTAAACCACTTGTTAAATGATAAACTGGTTCTATTTTAGGAGTGTTACCAAGACTTCCTAATTTTATATCACTTGCGGTAATAACATTTTTTACTTTATCATATTTACCAAGAACAATTACGTTAGTTCCAATACTTAAATGTTGTTTTAAAAAAGCCCGATTAAATATTGATATTCCAAATATCCTGTCACTTGAAACTAAGCGAAAATTCATTTTATTAAGCCCTGCTTTAATACGTACTACTAAAGGAATCGATTCAACTCTCCCATCAACAATTACTTTCATATCAGAATCTAATTCCTGAAAATCTGTTCTTTTTAATATATCATATCTAACTGGATAATAAGTTATTAAATCCAAGACTGTTTCTATATTCAATTTATTTAATAAAGCTAAGCTTTTAGCACCAATTCCCTTTACATCTTTTAATTCCATACCCTTTGCCTCTCTTTAGCACATTATATCAAAAATTAGGAATTTAGTAAACATTTGTCTAAGTAAAAACTAAAAAAGAATAAAAAAAAAGTTATTAATTTTACTTAACAACTTTATTCAACTGTAACACTTTTAGCAAGATTTCTTGGTTTATCGATATCATATCCAAGTAAATTAGCAACTGAAAAAGCTAACATTTGTAAAGGAATGATAGCAAGAATTGAAGATGATAAATCAGATAAATCATTAATTTCTATTAAATCATCATAAGAATCCTTATCTATTTCTAAACTTGTTCTTTTAAGTATCAAAGTATAAGCACCTCTTGCTTTAACTTCTTTTATATTACTAACTGTTTTTTCATAGATTGAATTATCCGTTATAACTGCTATAACTGGAGTATTATTCTCTATTAAAGAAATTGTCCCATGTTTAAGTTCTCCTGCCGGATATGTTTCTGAATGAAGATAAGATATTTCTTTTAATTTTAAAGATCCTTCAAGACTTATATAATAATCTATTAATCTTCCTATAAAGAATATATCTTGTCTTTTATAAATTTTCTTAGCATATGAAGTATAATCAATTTCTAATATTTTACTAATTTCATTTGGTAACTTTAAATAATCTTTTAATATAATTTCTTTTTCACTTTCATTTATTAAATATTTAGTTAATCCAAGTTTAAAAGCTAATAAACTAATAGTTAAAACTTGAAGTGTATAAGCTTTAGTTGTTGCAACCGCGATTTCACATCCAGCATTTATATAAATAACTTTATCTGCTTCTCTTGCAATTGTTGAACCAACAACATTTACTATTCCTAAAGTAGTTGCATTTAACTCTTTAGCAAGTCTTAAACAAGCAATCGTATCTGCGGTTTCTCCTGATTGGGATACTAAAATTACTAAAGTATTTTTATTTATAAAATTCTTTTTATAACGATATTCACTTGCAACATAACAAGATACTTCCATATTACCATATTTTTCAATTAAAAAGGAACCAATTAATCCTGCATGATAAGCACTTCCACAGGCAACTATATGAATCTTTTCATACTTTGAAATATCGGGTATTAAATCAAAATTGTCTAAGTAATAATCTAGGTAATCGTGAATTACTTTGGGTTGTTCATGAATTTCTTTTAACATATAATGAGAATATCCATCTTTTTTAGCTGTTTTAATATCATGTTTGAAAGTTAATAATTCTTTTTCTATTTCCTTATCATCTTTATAAAACTTTAAAGAATTAGATTTAATAACCGCTATTTCTCCTTGATCTAGTAAATAATAATCTCTTGTATATTCTAAAATAGCGGGAATGTCTGATGCAACAAAATTACCAATCTCACTTGTTGCAACAATTAAAGGACTTCCTTCTCTTAAAGCATACATAGTTTCTTTATCATCTTTGAATAATATAAGTAAAGCATAACTTCCTTTTAGAATATCTTGAATTTCTTTTAAAACTTCTAATTTATTCTTATTCTTTTGATACAAGAAATCAATTAAACAACATGCAACTTCCGTATCAGTTTCACTTTTAAAACTATATCCTTCTTGAATTAATTTTTCTTTTAAAGTAGCATAGTTTTCAATTATTCCATTATGAACAACCACAACATCCCCTACCATATGAGGATGAGAATTTTCCCTGCTTGGCTTTCCATGAGTTGCCCATCTTGTATGACCTATACAAATATTTGTCACGTCACTTTCTAAAATATTTTCAAGACTTGCAATTCGTCCTTTTTCTTTTATAATTTTAATAGTATTATCTTTAAAATATGCAATTCCACTTGAATCATATCCTCTATATTCTAAATTTTTTAAACCATCTATAACTATCGGAATGGCATCTCGCTTACCGTTATAACCTATAATTCCACACATAAAATCTCCTTCTAGTTGATATATCTTTTATTATAATTTTAATTTTATTTTTTGTAATATATCTTACGAGTTCTCCCCGTTAATGCATCCGCCGAATATTCGATAACATTAAACCTCGTCATCCATTTAAGGATCTGGCGCTAGTTATAATTTACCTCCTCTTGAATTATAACTTTATTATAGTTTATACTAATTTTTAAAAAAAGACAAATATTTTTTTAGAAATTTACATATATTTAACTAGGTGATTTATCTGTATTATATAAATTTAATATTCTTTTATTCATTACTTGGTTTTATTCTAGAAAGTGTTGTTTATAAAATTAGTAATTCTAATTGTCATAGTAGTATATTTATGGGTCCTTATACTTTAGTCTATGGATTTGGAATGTTATTTTGTCTTCTTATTTATAATAATTTAAATTTAGAAACTAATTTCTTAACTTATATTATTTATTATTTAATATTTACATTTATTACTACTTTAACGGAATATATAGGTGGTAATGTTATTCATTTTTTCTTAAAAATTGATAAATGGAATTATACAAATCATAAATATCATTTTGGTAAATACATCTGTCTTGACTATGCAATTTACTGGGGATTGTTATCTTTATTTGTTGTTTTTATTTTACATCCATTTTTTAATAATAATATTATTCAAAATATTCCCAGTTATGCAACTTATATAATCTTAACTATCTTTATAATTGATTTATTAATTTTAATTAAAAAGAAAATAGTGAAGCAAAACTCTACTATTTCTTAACACTTAATAACATATCAATTAAATTATTATAATCTCTTAAAGTAAGATCTTTTTGATTTAATTTAATATCATCATATATTTTTTTAATTTGATTTTTGTCATCTTGATTATTTTTTAATTTTTCAATGTCACTCATAATATTTTTCATATAACCATTACTATTATTAAATAATAGTTGCATATTATCATCCAATGTCTTTTTATCTATTTCTAAAGAATTAGGAGATTCATCTTCACAAATATCTTCAGTTTCAATTGTTAAATAATTACTATTAGAATCAATTATATTAAATGATGAAAAACTATTACCATAATAAGGTCTTTGAATAACTTCTTCAGTTTGATAATTATTTTTTAGTTCTTTTTTATAATCATTAAAAATATTACTACTAAACTCTCCATGTAAATTAACTGATGTCTCTATTTCAATATTATTTGAAGTTGAAACTATTTCTTTTTGAATCATACTTGGTGTTTCAATTAAATTAGATTCTTTAACTTTTTTTCTAATTGGTACCATATCAAGATAATCATTATAAATATTATATTTTGGCTCATCACTCATATTTTCTACTTTTAAATTAGAATAATTTATACTATTTTCAAATATTTCTTTATAATTAAAACCATTTTCATAATCATCCTCGATATTAGTTGAGTTAATTTCTAAATAATTTGTCATAGGCTTTAATGATTCTAATTCTCCACGATTAGAAACTTCATCTAAAATTAAATTTTTATTAGTAGAACGTTTTAGTAAAATATGATTATTTAAATTCAAAGATATTTTAATAATTATTAATAATAAGATCCAAATAATAAATAATTTCATACTAAGTTCTATTAATATTAATAAATCACTATTAGTATAAATACTTAACTGCTCATAAACATTAATATTGTTTTTAATAATGCTATCAATTATTAATTAAAAGATAACATTGAATAATATAAAGAAAATTATATTTAAAATATTAGTTAATTTACTACCATGATCTGACAACATAGATTTAATTATTATAATATTTATTATTATTAATACTAAGACATAAACTGCTAAATTAGGAAAGAACAAAAGAAGAAATATATTATTCATTAAATAATCTAATAATTTTAAAATTTCTGTGTGATAGAAGTATATCAAAGTACCAAATATTAATGTATAAACTAAAATAACAAGTATTTTAGTTATTTTTTTATTTTTAAATTTATTTGCAAGTAATAATATAAATAATGCTATAATTGAAGCAATTGATAAAATGACTACATAAGCATTAGAACTAAATATCTTAAAGAAAGTCATCAACTGCTCAAAAATATTTACTTGTATCATGATATTCCCCCCATTCACTATCACATTATGCAATTAAATATTTTTTACACTTTCAAGTTCTAAAATATAAACTGTTTGTTTATCTTTTTTATCTTTAGTACAAGTAACCAGAGTTAAGCACGTTTTATCTTGATTACGATAAATTGCTATTTTTCCAGTTTTATCTTGTTCATAAATATTAACAATTTTATAATTATATTGTTTATTTTGATAATTTACATAGGCTATATCACCTATTGTTAATTGATATAAGTTTTTAAAATATGCTAAATAACTACTTCCAGAGTGAGCTGCTAAAATAAAGTTTCCATTTACTTTATCTGGATATGTTGAACCTTTAACAACCTCAATATTTTTACTAACTGTGTTATATGCTGAATCAATTGCTGTAAAACCTTTATTTAAATTAATCTTCGGAATTTCTAATGTACCAATATAATATGAAGAATATGGATCAACAACCGGAGAAACTACTTCTTGAATTTGTTCTTCTTGTATTAAAGAAGAAGTAGATTCATCGGTGTTGACTACTTCTTCCTGAATTTCAATTATTTCTTCACCACTTGCCTCAAGCAATAACTTATTCATATATGAATAAGCATTATCAATTTTTTCATTAAAATAATTATTTGATAATAATAATATACCACTTCCAAGTGAAAGAATTCCTAAAAATATTATTATTTTATTTCGAGAATTTTCCATAATAGAAAACCACACCTGTTCCTAATAATATTAATATTGAAGCAACAATCATTGTTGTTTTATTAATATCTAAATCAGTTATTGGTACATCTGTATATGGAGTGTTATACATAATTACAGTTTGAATTTTTCCATCTTCTTTTACTGTAAACTCAATTGTTTCATTACTTAAAACATATCCATCAGGTGCAATTGTTTCGGTTAAAGTGTATTTACCTGGTTCTAATCCTTCAATATAGTATGGAGTTGAAGTAGAAACCCATGTTTCAACAACCTCACCTTTACTATTCTTAATAACAAGAGTTGCTCCAGGTAATTCTTCTTTTGAAGTTATGTCTTGTTTACTTATTTTTAATTTAGTTGCTTCTGGTTTTCTTGAATTATACATAACAACAGTTTCTACTTTTCCGTCATTTTTAACTGTAAATTCAATTGTTTCAGTACTTAATACATAACCATTTGGTGCTATTGTTTCTGTTAAGGTATACTTACCTGCATTTAAATTATCAAGATAATGTGGTTCATTTGTTGAAACCCATGTATCAACTACTTCACCTTTACTATT
>JAFURC010000035.1 GCA_017472015.1 Bacilli bacterium | reverse complement strand
GTCGATTACTGATTGAACAACAATCATTTTGTTTAAATCTGTCATTGTATAATAATTTCCTTTCATAACTAATCTCACCACTAGTATTATGACCAATTACCTTATTGTATATTCAATGACATTTGCTTCAATTAATTACATAAAATTAGAAAGTTATTTGACTTTCTAAGAAAAAAGTGCTAATATATAGGCACATAAGTGATTATGTAATTGATTGCTTTGTGAAGATTTATTCGAGGAACATATTAGTCAATCAATTTATTTCATCTATGAATAGCATTGTGAAGATTTATTCGAGGAACATATTAGTCTATTCAAAGGTAAAGGGGATTCAATTATGGATTCCCTTTTCTTCTAGGAGGTTTACATGAAAAATGGAGATATATCATATAAATTTTAGTGGCTACAAAGGATCTGAAATAAACAATATTCATCTAGGGATTATATTTAATTTACCTAATGTCAAAAATATGTTATTTTGTATACCTTTAACTAGTCCAAAAGAAAAACATTTTAAAACGATTGAAGCATTTAGTAATCGAAATCATAATGAATTAAGATATCAAAATCTTATTTATATAAATCAAATGGATTCAATTGCCTTATTAGATCAAATAAGAACAATTTCTATTAAGAGATTATTAAATGAATATAAAGATGCTGATAACAAAAATATTATTTTAACTAATGAAAATTTATCATTAATTAATACTAAGTTGATTAAATATCTAAAAAACATTTTAAAAGGTTAATTTTGAGTGTAATATTTTTAAATATAAAAAAAGAAAGTAAAAAAGTGAAATATTTTATTGAACTTTTTCATATCTTATAGTAAGATATAGACAAGGAGTGATTATATGTGGATTGATATTTTACAGATATTGCTTGGATTTCTTGGTGGAGTAGTAGTAGGATTTTTTGTTTCTAAAAAATTAATGACCAAATATTTACAAAAAAATCCACCTATTAATGAAGAAATGATTAAAACTCTTATGAGTGGTATGGGAAGAACTCCTACACAAAAACAAGTTAATCAAATGATGAAACAAATGCAAAAATATATGTAAATCAAAAAAGAGATAATAATAGATATTTTATTTCAAGAAAGTAATTGGTTGATGGAAAATTACAATAAAACCTATTTATCTACTCTTTAGAGAACCTAATCAGTTCCGGGGAAACTCGTTATTAAATTAAGTAAAAGAAAGGATGGTACCGTCTATTTGACTCCTTAGTACTATCTTTTTTTTGTTTTTTGGAGGAAAAAATGATAAAAGATTATTTTACAGAAGAAGAATATTTAAATTTAAAAGAAAGTAAAGATTTATTATTTAAAACATTAGAACTTATTATGAAACTTTTTAATGATAAGTTAGATAAAAGTGGCATACCATATATAGTTCATTTAATGAAAGTATATGAAGGAGTAAGTGACTATAAAGAAAAAATCGTTGCTTTATTACATGATGTTTTAGAAGATACATCGGTTACAAGTGAAGAATTAAAAGAATTTGGCTATGATGATGATATTTTATTAATATTATCATACTTAACTAAGAAAAAAGGTGAATATTATCCTGATTATATAGACAGACTAATTAGTAGTAATAATATTCATGTATTAAATATAAAATTATCGGATTTAAGACATAATATGGATATTAAAAGAATTAAAAATCCATCGGTAAATGATTATGAAAGAGTTAATAAAAGATATTTACCGGCTTATAATAAAATATTAGAAAAATTAAATGAATTACAAAAAGGAGAGGAATAATATGTTAGATATTAAATTTGTAAGAGAAAATAAAGAAATTGTAAAAGAAAATATAAAGAAGAAATTTCAAGATGAAAAGTTAGAACTTGTAGATAAAGTAATTGAACTTGATAAAAAATCTCGTGAATTAAAAGCAAATGGAGATAATTTACGTAGTGAAAGAAAAAAACTAAGTGATGAAATAGGGAAACTTTTCCGTGAATCTAAAAAAGAAGAAGCCGAACTTAATAAACAAAAAGTAACAGATATTAATAATCAATTAGTTGAAATGGAAAAAGAAGAAGAAGAGTTAAATAAAGAAATAAAGAAAATTATGTTAACAATTCCAAATATAATTGACGAGAGTGTTCCAATTGGTAAAGATGACACAGAAAATGTTGAAATGGAACGTTTTGGAGAGCCAGTGGTTCCTGATTATGAAATTCCATATCATGCAGATATTTTAGAAAAATTTATGGGTGTTGATAAAGAAGCAAGTGGTAGAACAAGTGGAAATGGTTTTTATTTCTTAATGGGAGATATGGCAAGACTTCATAGTGCAATGTTATCTTATGCAAGAGATTTCATGATTAATAAAGGATTTACATATTGTATTCCACCATTCATGATAAGATCAGATGTTGTATCAGGAGTTATGTCATTTAAAGAAATGGAAAACATGATGTATAAAATTGAAGGAGAAGATTTATATTTAATTGGTACCAGCGAACATTCAATGATAGGTCGTTTTAAAGATCAAATCATTAAAGAAGAAAGTTTACCAATTACTTTAACAAGTTACTCACCATGTTTTAGAAAAGAAGTTGGAGCTCATGGAATTGAAGAAAGAGGAGTTTATAGAGTTCATCAATTTGAAAAACAAGAAATGGTAGTACTATGTCGTCCAGAAGAATCTATGGAATGGTATAAAAAAATGTATGAATTTACGGTTGAATTCTTTAGAAGTCTAGATATCCCAGTTCGTACTCTTGAATGTTGTAGTGGGGATTTAGCCGACTTAAAAGTTAAATCATGTGATGTTGAAGCATGGAGTCCAAGACAACAAAAATACTTTGAAGTTGGAAGTTGCTCTACCTTAGGAGATGCTCAAGCAAGACGTCTTGCAATTCGTAGTAAAAATGAAAACGGAACTTATTTTGTTCATACATTAAATAATACAGTTCTAGCAACACCTCGTGCTTTAATCGCTTTCCTTGAAAACAATTATCAATCTGACGGAAGTATTAAAATTCCTAAGGCTTTACAACCATACATGGGAGGACTTGAAGTTATTAAATAAATTAAATTAGTATAGTCGACCTATACTTTTTTTAATACTTTTAATTTTTTTATGCTATAATATAAGATAAATGAAAAGGATGTGTTTTATGAAAATAGGGTTATTTGATTCAGGTGTTGGAGGATTAAATGTTTTATCGGAGTTTATTAATAAATATCCAAATAATATTTATTATTATTATGGTGATACAAAAAATGTTCCGTATGGTGAGAAAGATAAAGAGATTTTATTAAAACTTTCAATTGATATAGTTAAATTCTTTGAAGAAAAACAAGTTGATTTAATTATTATTGCCTGTGGTACTATTAGTTCAACTTGCTATGAAGAATTAAAGAAGATTACTAAAATTCCTATAATTGATATTATTACACCTGTTATTAATTATTTAAAAGAAATAGAAAAAGATAATATTTTAGTATTTGGAACTAAAAGAACCATAGATAGTCATATATTTAAAAATAATTTATCTAAAAATGTTATAGAAATCCAAACTCCGGAATTTGTTCCGATGATTGAGAATTTTCAAATTGATACTAAGATTATTAAAAACTATTTAAGCAATAAAGATTATAATGTTTTAGTTCTTGGTTGTACTCATTATCCTTTATTAATACCTGAGTTTAAAAAATATTTAAAAGAAGATACTTTAATTGTTGATATGGGAAAAGTTTTAGTCAGTAATTTAAATTTAACTAATGATTTTAAATTAGAAATAAATTTATTCTTCACCAAAATTGATGATAATTTACTTAAAAATATAAATAATATTATAAAACACAAATATTTTCTAACAGAAGTTTAATGATAGTATCGAAATTTCCAAAAAATGTTTGCAATTTATCTAAATTTATGATATCATCTTAAATGTAATTCGCTGCTAGTATTAGTATAATTACAATTAGAAAGGAAAGTGTATTATGAACGTAATTGACAAAATTACTGCGTCACAGTTAAATCCTAACGTACCAGAATTTCGTGTAGGTGATACTGTTAGAGTTGATGTTAAGATCATCGAAGGAAAAAGAGAAAGAATTCAAGCATTTGAAGGAATCGTTATTAAAAGACATGGTTCAGGTGTTAGTGAAACATTTACAGTACGTAAAGTTTCATATGGTGTTGGTGTTGAAAGAACATTCCCAGTTCATTCACCAAAAATTGCTAATATCGTAGTAATTAAAAAAGGTAAAGTAAGACGTGCTAAATTAACATTCTTAAGAGGATTAGCTGGTCAATACAAAATCAAAGAAAGGGGATAGGATAAGTTTTGGCTTGTCCTTTTTTTCTAATATGAAAGAAAAATTAAAAGAAATATTTGGATATATTATAGTTATAGTTCTTGTTTTAGTAATTAAACAATTCATTATTACTCCAATTAGAGTAAATGGTTCTAGTATGAACGATACTTTAATTAATAAAGATATTATGATCTTAGATAAAATAAGTTACCAGTTTTCTCCTATTGAAAGGTTTGATATAGTTGTTATTAAATTTGAAAACGAGTATTTAATAAAAAGAGTAATTGGTCTTCCAGGTGAAACAGTTGAATATAAAGATAATAACTTATATATAAATGGCGAACTTATAGAAGAAAATTTTAATCATAAAGTTACTGATAATTATTCTTTAAATGAAGTTATTCCAGATGGTTATTACTTTGTAGTTGGAGATAACCGAGGAGATTCCTTGGATTCAAGGGTTTTAGGACTTATGAAAGAAGAAGATATTCTTGGTAAAACTTCTCTTGTTTTATTTCCTTTTAATCGATTTGGAGTCAAAGAATAAAATGAATATTTATTTAGATAAGGTTAAAAAGAGGAAAAAGAAATATTATTTAGGTTACTTGAGTATTCTTTATTTGAAGAAAGTTTAACGGATTTAAATGAAATGAATGAATTTGCTCTTTTTGAATACCCAGAATTTGATAATTACTTTACTTGTGATAACTATCAGGCTTTTTTTGTAAGAGAAAAAGAAACTAATAAATTACTTGGATTTCTAATGATTAATTCCTTTAATAGTAATCATAGTATCAAAGAATTTATGATAATTCCTAAATATCGAAGAAGGGGAATAGGTAAAAAAGTTATGAATTTATGTTTTCAAAAGTATAAAGGAAATTATAGCGTTACCCCATCATTTGGAAGTAAAATGGCTTATTTGTTTTGGGGAAATGTAATAAATTTACATACTAATAATAACTATAAATTTGAAGATGGAATATTTTATTTTATTGTTTAAGAATTATTTAATGTACTAAAGAAAAACTAAGTTTGATGTTAAAAAGGTAAAAAAATAGTTTAATATAGAAAATAGGAAGTGTATTTATGGAAAAAATGTGGAATCATAATTTTGCTTATTTTAAATGGATAAAAAAGAAATTAGGAGATCGAAAAGATATTTTAGATGTTGGCTGTGGTAATGGTAATTTACTAATTTATTTGAATGATTCCGAGAAAAATTTAATTGGAATTGATCCTTCTGATACTTCTATTTATTATGCCAAAAATATATGTAAAGATAAGAAAAATATTAATTTTTTAAATTTAACATTTGAAGAATATTTAAACAAAGATAACTCCTTAGATGCTATAATTTTTGTTGCTTCTATTCATCATATGGATATGGAGTTTGCTATCAAAAAGGCTTTAAAACTTTTAAAAAGAAATGGTATTTTAATTATTGTTGGTTTATCAACTCCATCAAATATTCTTGATTATTTAATAGAATTTTTAAGAATTATTCCTTGTTTTATTAGTTCATATATTCATAAAATGCAAACTTCTGAAGATTTAAATATTAAAACTTCCTATAATTTTCCAACTATGAATTATATAAGAGAAATTAAAAAGAAATATTTACCTAATTCGAAGATTCGTTATGGTCTTTATTATCGTTATTTATTAACTTATGTAAAAGAATAAGAGATTTTATTAGGAATTAAAGCTAATTTGGTTTATAATAGTTTATGGAGGTTGTTATGGATAATATAAAGGAAAAAATAGAAGAAATTGTAAATAAGGTTAAAAATGATCCTAACTTTGCTAAGAAATTTCAAGAAGAGCCAGTTAAAACTCTTGAAAGTGTAATAGGTGTTGATTTACCTGATGATAAAATTAATGAAATTATAACTGCTGTTGAGGCTAAAATTAAACTCGATGACAGTAAAATTGTTGATAAAATAAAAGGACTTTTTAATTAGTAATTAAGATAAAAATTGTTAGTCATTTATTAACAATTTTTTATCTTATATATATTTGTAAAATATAATTTCTTAATATTTTAAAGGAAGTGATAGAAATGAATAATGAAAATAAGCCAAATATTATTAATTGGTTTCCCGGTCATATGGCTAAAACCAAAAGGGAAATTAAAGAGAAATTAGATTTAATTGATATTGTGTATGAGGTACTTGATGCGCGAATGCCAATTTCATCAAAGATAATTGATTTAGATGAATTAGTTAAAAATAAAAAAAGAATTATAATTGTCACTAAATATGATTTATGTGATAAAGAAAAAACTAATAAATATATTTTAGAATATAAAAAGAAATATCCCGTTTTAGTATTTGATTTAAAAATTGCAAGTAGTAAAGATATTAATGAATTAATCAATTTAACTAATAATTTATTAAAAGATATCAATGAAACCAGAAAACATAAAGGACTTAAACCTCGAGTTTTCAGGGCTTTAGTAGTTGGAGCACCTAATGTTGGAAAGAGTACTTTAATTAACAAGATAAGTAAGAAAAATTCGGTTAAAACAGGAAATAGAGCCGGAGTTACTAAAGGAATTAGTTGGATAAGAATTGCTAATACCATTGAACTTATGGATACCCCTGGTATTTTATATCCAAAAATTGAAACGAAGGAAGTTGGTCTTAATTTAGCAAGTTTAACTTCTATTAATGAAGATATTTTAGATAAAGAAGAAATTGCTAGTTATATAGTTACATATTTATATCATAATTATAAAGATATTTTAATTAATCGCTATAAATTAGATAATTTAGACTTTAATTTAGAAGAAATATTTAATAATATTGCTAAAAGTACTAATTCTTATAAAAAAGGAAATGTTGTTGATCTTGAAAAAGTCTATACAATTATTATTAATGATTTAAAAGAGGGAAGAATTAAGAACGTTACATTTGATTAAAACAGTAAAAAAAAAGTTACTGTTTTGAACTGCACCCCATAGAGTAGACATCATAAAAAAGTCAGTTCAAGAAAAATGTGTTAAAATACACTTCCGAAAGGAGGTGTATTTTTGTGGCTTCAAAAGGTCAAAAATTTCAAAAATGGGACGATAGTTTAAAAGAAG
>JAFURC010000034.1 GCA_017472015.1 Bacilli bacterium | reverse complement strand
GGACCTACCTCTGGTCTAACTGTTGTAACGCCAGTTGCAGTGCAGTGTAGCTATGTAGGGAATGGATAACCGCTGAAAGCATCTAAGCGGGAAGCCAACCTTGAGATGAGTTTTCCCATAATTTATTTAGTAAGATCCGTTGAAGACTACAACGTTGATAGGCTGGAGATGGAAGCATGGTGACATGTTGAGTTGACCAGTACTAATAGATCGAGGATTTAATCATAAAATGTTATTTAATTTGATGTACACATTATCTATGTTTTGAAAGAACTATTCATAATATTTTTCTTAGTGATTATAGCGAAGAGGGTACACCTGTTCCCATCCCGAACACAGAAGTTAAGCTCTTCAACGCCGACGATAGTAGTTAATGCTAAAATAGGAAATCGCTAAGAATTTTTTTTTGTATTTTTTTTGTCGAACTTTCAGGAAAAAAAGTTAGATAAATAAGTGAAAATATGTTGTCTATCATATTTTTTTTTTGTATAATTGATTTGGTGATCGAAATGGAATATAAAATAACATCTTATAATGAAAGAGAAACTGCTAATATAGCAGAAAATATAGAAGCAGAAAAATTTCCTAACATGGTAATTTGCTTAACTGGAGATTTAGGAAGTGGTAAAACAGTATTTGTAAAAGCCTTTGCTTCGGCTTTAGGAATAAAAGAAGATATAACTTCTCCGACATTTAATATAATTAAAGAATATCATGATGCCGAATTACCTTTATATCATATGGATGTCTATCGTTTAGAAGATACAAGAGAAGATATTGGTATTGAAGATTATTTTGAAAAATCAGGTGTAACCATTATTGAATGGGCTGACATGATTAAAGATAAATTACCTGAAGAAAGATTAGAAATCAAGTTTAGAATAATTGATGAAAATACAAGAGTATTAGTATTAGTTCCGTATGGAAAAGTTTACGAAGACATCTGTGGAGTAATTGCATGAAAATCTTTTATATAGATACTTCTTCTAGTTATCTATATACAGGAATAGTTGCTGATAATAAATTACTTGGATGTGTAAAAAAAGAACTTGGTAAAGATTTATCAAGATACACTTTAGTAGAAGTAGAAAAATTATTTAAAAATTTAAATTTAAAACCAAATGATATTGATAAAATAATCGTGGTTTCAGGACCTGGATCATTTACGGGAATTAGAATTGGAATGACTATGGCTAAAATATATGCTTGGTCTTTGAAAAAAGAAATAACAACGATAACAAGTTTAGATGCTATGGCAGCAAGTGTTGATGTGGATTGTTTAAAAGTACCTTTAATAGATGCAAGACGTGGATTTGTTTATGCGGGTATTTATCAAGATAATGAAATTATTTTAGAAAACCAATATTTAAAATTAGAGGAATTAGAAAAACATTTAAATTCTCTTGATAAAGAATTTATTTATATAACTAATCAAAGTAATTTTAAGTTCTCAAATATTAAAGAGTATGATCCAAATATTTTAGAAATTGTTAATCATTATATAGATAAACCATCTATTAATCCACATTTAGTAGAACCAACTTACTTAAAGTTAACAGAAGCAGAAGAAAATTTAGGTAATAGAGCATGATAATTAATATAACTAATAAAGATTTAGAAATTATTAAAGATTTAGAAGAAAAATTTCCTGATGTATTTTTAAAATTTGATATAACTCACGATTTTCAAAATAATCCTTATACAAGATATTTAGTATATTTAATTGATTCCAAAGTTGTTGGTTTTATTAATTATAATGATATCTATGATCGAGTTGAAATAATTAATTTTAATGTATTAGAATTTTTTCAAAATAAGCATATTGGTTCTTCATTACTTCAAAGACTAATTGAATTAACGAAAAAAAATAATATGAAAAATATTACTCTTGAAGTTAGAAGTGATAATGAAAAAGCAATTTATTTATATAAAAAATATGGATTTAAAAGTGTAAGTATTCGAAAAAATTATTATAATGATATAGATGGTATTTTAATGGAAAAAGAGTTGATGGATGTGAAAGATATATATATATTAGGAATCGAATCTAGTTGTGATGAAACAAGTTTTTCAATTGTTAAAAATGGTGTAGTTGAAATTAGTACAGTTATTTCAAGTCAAATAGATATTCATAAACAATATGGAGGAGTTGTACCAGAAATAGCAAGTCGAGCCCATATAAAAAACATAACTTTTGTAATTGAAGAATGTTTAGAAAAAGCCAATATGACAATGGATGAAATAACTGCAATTGCTGTTGCCAATGGACCAGGTTTAATTGGGAGTTTATTAGTTGGAGTTGAAGCCGCGAAAACTTTAGCATTTATATACAATAAACCTCTTATCCCGGTTCATCATATAGCAGGACACATATATGCTAATAACTTAGTAAAAAGATTAGAATTTCCTTTAATATCTTTAGTTATTAGTGGAGGACATACAGAACTAATTTATATGGAAAAAGATTATTCATTTGAAAAATTAGGTGGTACTTTAGATGATGCAGTAGGTGAGTGTTATGATAAAGTTGGAAGAGTTATAGATGTTCCTTATCCAGGAGGTCCAATTATTGATAGATTAGCCTATGACGGAAAACCAACTTATGAGTTACCAATACCTTTAAACGATAATTCTTATAATTTTAGTTTTAGTGGACTAAAAAGTGCTGTTATTAATTTAGTTCATAATAAAGAACAAAGAGGAAATGAAATCAACAAAGAAAATTTAGCATGTTCATTCCAAAATGTTGTTATAGAAACACTAACTAAAAAAACAATGAAAGCCTTAAAAGAATATAATGTCAAAAACTTAATATTAGCAGGAGGAGTAGCAGCTAATAAAGGAATTAGAAATCGTTTTCAAAAATTATGTGAGGAAGAAAATATCAATTATACTTTTCCAAGTATAAAATATGCAACCGATAATGCGGCAATGATAGCCAGTGCTGGCTATTATGCCTACTTAGATGGAAGACGAGCAGATCTATCACTAAATTCAACATCAAGTTTAGAATTAAAATAATAAGCAATTTAACTATTTATTAGTTAGTTGCTTTTTAATTTACTTGCAATTAGTCACAATAAATGATAATATATATAAGAATTTGAGGGATTTTTATGAATTGTTTAATAACTGGAGCAAGTATAGGAATAGGTGCATCTTTAGCAATTAAATTAGCCAAAAATGGCTATAATTTATTTTTAACATATTATTCTAATCAAGAATTATGTCAAGAACTTCAAAAAGAAATTCAAGAAAAATACAAAGTAAAATGCTTTATTCAAAAATGTGATTTAAAAGAAGAAGAGGATATTATTAAATTAAGTCAAATAATTAAAGAAAAATTTGGTAAACTAGATATTTTAGTCAATAATGCATCAACTTCTAATGATAATCTTTTTATGGATAAAACTAAAAAAGAATTTTCAGAAGTTTTAGAAGTTAATTTACTAGGAACTTTCTTAATGAGTAAATATATGATTAATATAATGAGTGAAAAAGGAATAGTTATTAATATGGCAAGTACTGATGGGATTGATACCTATAGTATTTATAATGTCGACTATGCAGTTAGCAAGGCTGGAATTATTCAACTAACCAAAAGCATGGCTTTAATATTTAAAAATTTAAAAGTTATAGCAATTGCTCCTAATTGGGTTGATACAGAGTCAACAAAAGAAATGAATCAAGATTATTTAGAGGAAGAATTAAAAAGAATTGGTCAAAAAGAATTAATATCAAGAGAAAAAGTAGTGGATGTAATATATGATACTATAACTAATCAAAATATTAGAAGTGGAGAAGTGATTAAAATATATGAATAATGAATTTATAAAAAAAATAGATGAAAAAATTAAAGATGAAATAAAGAAAATAGATGATTTAGAAGAATATTATAGTTTTAAAGTATTAGAAGCATTTCGTAAATTTAAAATAAGTGAGACAGATTTCTATGGAACAACCGGATATGGTTATAATGATATTGGCCGTGATAAAATAGATGAAATATTTGCTTATGTTTTAGATAGTGAAAAGGCTTTAGTCAGAAGTCAATTTATATCTGGAAGTCATGCTCTAACAACAACTTTCTTTGGACTTTTAAGACCAAATGATACTCTTTTATCAATTACTGGAAAACCATATGATACTTTAGATGAAGTAATTGGAATTAAAGAAAATAAAAGTTCTTTAAAATCTTTTGGAATAAAATATGAACAAATTGATCTAGTAGAAAATGATTTTAATTATCAAGAAATAGAGAACTATTTAAAAGAAAATCCTTGCAAGGTAATTGAAATTCAAAGAAGTAAAGGATATTCAACGAGAAAAAGTTTAACTTTAGATAAACTTGAAAAAGTTGTCAAATTAATTAAAAGTATTAATCCTGATGTTATTATTATGGTTGATAATTGTTACTGCGAAATGACCGAATATAAAACACCAATTTCTGTTGGATGTGATATCATGGTTGGTTCTTTAATTAAAAATTTAGGTGGCGGAATTGCTCCAAATGGTGCTTATGTAGCAGGTCGTAGTGACTTAGTTGAACTAGTTGCAGAAAGGTTAACAGTTCCCGGTCAAGGAAGTGAAGTTGGACCAAGTTTAGGTATCAACAAACAAATACTTCAAGGTCTATATTTTGCTCCAAGTGTAGTTGCTAGTAGTTTAAAAACAAGTATCTTTGCTAGTTGTTGTTTAGAAGAATTCGGTTATCAAACCGAACCAAGATACAATGAACCACGACCAGATATTGTTTTAAATATTACTTTTAACGATAAAGAAAAATTAATTAAGTTTGCTGAAGGTATTCAAGAAATGAGTGCTATTGATAGTTTTACAAGACCAGTTCCAACCGATATGCCAGGATACTCTGATCAAATAATCATGGCAAGTGGAAGTTTTACTCAAGGAAGTAGTATAGAAATATCTTGTGATGGACCACTTCGTCCTCCTTATATTGCTTATTTACAAGGTTCTTTAACATATAAATATGGTCGACTTGCTGTTTTAAATGCAATTAGTAAGGTAATTAATGATGAAAAAAACTGATAAATTAAAAATTATCTATGAAGATAAATATCTCTTAGTTGTTGATAAACCTAACAATTTATTAACAGTTAGCAATGAAAAAGAAAGTGAAAATACCTTATTTCATAAAGTTTATTTATACATCAAAAGAAAAAATAAAAATCAAAAAATCTTTATTGTCCACAGACTCGACTATGATACATCAGGACTTGTAGTATTTGCTAAAAGTGAAAAAGTAAAAAAACAATTACAAGATAACTGGGATCAAGTAATTAGAAAATATATGGCAATTGTTCACGGAAACTTAGAAACTAAAAGTGGAACTATTAAATCTTATTTAAAAATGACCAAGACCCAATTAGTTTATTCAACAAATGATTCTAAAAATGGTAAACTAGCAATTACTTCTTATAAGACAATTTTAGAAAACAAGAAATATTCTTTATTAGATATTGATATTAAAACCGGAAGGAAAAATCAAATCCGTGTTCATTTAAACGATTTAGGTTATCCAATTTTAGGAGATAAAAAATATTCAAGTATAAAAGATAAAGCCAAAAGAATGTACTTACATGCATACTATTTAGAATTTACTCATCCAATTACAAATAATAAATTAAAATTTGAATTAGATGTCCCAACTGATTTTTTAAATACCTTCAATAAAGTGTAAACTAAAATCAGTTTTTTCTTTTAAAAAGTGTCAAGAAATTTGTCGAAATATAGAAGAAGTTAAAATACTATAAAATATAAATAAAATATAATGTTCAGCCATATTTTTAAATAAATAAAGAAATATGAAAATAAAAAATAAAATGTCAATCTATAATGTCAAATAAAATAGGTAAATTGTATGAAAAATACAAATAAAACTATGATAAATTGTTTTAAAATTCCTAAAAATTTTAAAGTCGACAAAATATATTAAAATTCGTGTTAATAAAAAAGAAAAATATTAACTTAAATTCTTTTAACAAATTTCTTAATATATGATATAATTTTTAAAAGGAGAAAATCAGTCAAGTTTAACTTGGCTTGTAAATTAAATATGAAGAATAATATTGAATATATTTTAAAAATAATTTTAAGTGTTTTTGTGATGGGAGTAATAATATTTGTAGTTGGTAAATTATTTATCTTTTTACTACCTGTAATACTGGTTTTAATTTTACTATATTATTTATATCGAATATTTTTTGAAACTAAGTTTAAAGTAAATAGAAATAAAAATAAAAATACAACTTCTAATACTAAGACAAAAACTAAAAAAATTCAAAATGATACACTTGATGCAGAAATCATAGAAGAAAAATTTGATAAGTAAAAAAAATTAGAATATAGTATAAAGAATATGAAATATAATTTTTATATTCTTTTATATTTGTTTATAGATAGGTGATAATATATGGATAGATTTAAAGTAACAAAAAAAGTTGGTATATTAGGAATAATTGCTAATTTATTTTTGTTTATAGTTAAAATAATATTTGGATTAATGTCTAAAAGTCAGGCAATGATAGCTGATAGTTTTAATAGTATTGGTGATGTATTTGCTTCTTTAATGACCGCAATTGGAAATAAAATAGCAAGTTGTGATAGTGATGAAGATCATAATTTTGGTCATGGAAAAGCCGAATATATATTTTCAATGTTTATAAGTATTTCCATTTTAGTAATTGGAATAAAACTTTTATATGATTCAATTTCCATGTTTTTTAGGAATAATCAAGTACTTTTTTCTTGGAATTTAATTTTAGTTTGTATACTAACTATCATTATTAAATTAAGTTTATATATTTATACCAAAAAAATATATATAAAAGAAAAAAATATTCTTATAAAATCAAGTATGATTGATCATCGAAATGATACATTCTTAACTACCGGTGTTTTAATATCAACGATATTTGCTAAATATGGAATTTACTATATTGATTATTTAATGGGAACGATAATATCGATTTGGTTTTTATTAAGTGGAGTAAAACTATTTAAAGAAAGTTATAATGTTTTAATGGATATATCTCTTGATCTTGAAACTCAAGAAAAAATAATGAAAACAATATTAAAAGATAAAAATATAATTAAAATAGATGATCTTCATTCAGTTTCTATTGGTTATAAATATATTGTAGTTTTAACAATAAGTGTTGATGGTAATTTATCAACTTTTAATTCCCATGAAGTTGCTAATAATATTGAAAAAAGAATAACAAAACGTTTTGATAATGTTAAAGAAGTCTTTGTTCATATCAATCCAATTTAAAAAATTCTTGACAATATCATAATTCATATTATAATAATAATGAAATAAAAAAAGAAATTGGAGTATTATTATGGGTGTATTAAAAGCAAATATTGTTTTAACTGGTGGACCTTGTGCTGGTAAAACAACAACTATTGCCAAAGTAAAAGAAGATTTAGAAAATCGAGGATTTCATGTTTTACTTTTAAATGAATGTGCAACTGAATTAATTAATGGAGGAATAAGACCTTTTGGAGAAAATGCAGTTTCCGTTTTTGATTTTCAAAATGAAGTTATGAATTTGCAACTTTATAAAGAAAAAAGATATCATGATATTATTTCTAAATTACCTGAAGAAACTAAATGTGTAATTCTTGCTGATCGTGGTATTATGGATAGTAAAGCATATTTAGGATCTGAATTATTTACTGAATTAGTTAAATATAATAATTTAGATGAAAGTACTCTTGGTAATGAATATGATATGATAATTCATATGGTAACAGTTGCAACTGAGATAGAAAATAAATACAACACTAGTACTAATTCAGCAAGGTTTGAAGATGCGGAAGAAGCAATTGATTTAGATAAACGTACAAGTGATGCTTGGAAAAATCATAAGAATTTAAAAGTAATTCATGCAACTGATGTAATTGATGAAAAAATCGAAAATGTCATAAAGATAATTCATGATTATTTGGGAATAAATTAGGATAAAGTCCTTTTTTATTTTTAAGTAAAAATAGCAATTTGACAAATAATAAAAAAAGTGGTATAATATGAGCCACTAAAGGGTAGAATGGGGTTTTTGAATTTTCTTCTACATTTATGAATATAATATATTAAGTTAGTAGGAGGTATATTATGGTTGATATAATGAAATATAATAAATTAAAATTAAATGACTTAAGTCGAAATATAATAGAGTGTAATGGAGATTATCGTCTTTTCTGTTTTGATGTTGATGATGTTATATTTAATACTGCTCCAATTATGCAAATGATTCTGGAAAGTATTGATCGTAGGGCTACTAAAAAATATAGAGTAGAGAAACAAAGTGAAACATCACAAACAGCCAAAGAAGCCAATAAACGTTCATATACACTTTTAGATGCAATTTTAGAAGAAAGAACTTGTACTATTGAAAATGAAAAGGGGCAAAATGAGCATTTAGATTTTACTAAACCTTTGATTGATTATGAAGAACTTTATTCAGATAAATATTTATTTCCTTTAGCAATTGAATTTATTAAATACATGATTGCAACTAAAGGAGAAAATGACTTTTTCATCTTTGTATCACATAGAAATCCTGAACGCGAAGGAGAAGTTAAAACAAGAAGATTATATGAATTACTTCCAGAAATAGATGGAGTAATAACACTTCCATTCCATGAAAAAATAGGAGCAGATGAACCAACTAATAAAGGAATTTGGGTTAAAAATATTTTAGGTCTTGATAACTTAGATAATGCAATTTTAATTGATAATGATCCTACTAATGGAAAACGTTTTAGAAAATTAAATGGATTCGATATTAGATATTTACCAGAAGGTTTTAAAGATGAACATACATTATATGATCATATGAGTAAATTAACTAATTTAGATCCATATATGATTAATCTTATTTTAACACTTATAAGATATTCAAGAGAAAATCCTGAATATGCTGAAGAATTAGATAAAGTTAAAATTAAAAAATTATAAAAATAAAGACGTTCTTGGACGTCTTTTAATAATAGATATTTGTATTAGAATAAGGAACAGGATATGGTCCAGGTCCTGGTGGGAAATAAACAGGAATAGGTCCAGGTCCAAAACCAGGTCCAGGTCCGTAATTAGGTCTTCCTAAAAGATATCCTCCAACACCACCTAAAAGAAATGGTGCTAAAAAACCTCCACCAATGAAACGATCACCATCATTATAATAAGTAGTAGAAGTAGAAGGAGAATAGTTACTATTTCGATAATTTTGACTTTGATAATAATTTGTTGGTTTATAATAACTTTTTTGTGGTATATTATAATTAGTATACATAAAATACTCCTTTCAAGATATTTTATGTTAAAAAGAAAGGAATGTTAAAATGGACAGAATAAAAAAATTAAGTGAAATAATTGTAAATCATAGTATTAAAGTAAAAGAAGGGGAAAAAGTTTTAATAACTTATCAATCAAGTGATACTATGCCACTTGTTAAATCATTAGTTGAAGAAATAATTAAACATAAAGGAGTACCAACCATTAAATATATTGATCCAGAAATATCAAATATGATTAAAGAAAATTTAACAGATGAAATAATTGAAAATAAGAAAAATACTTTAAAATTTGAAGTAGAAGAATATGATTCATTTATTCAAATACGTTATACTTTAAGTGATTATTATGATAGAACAGTTGATCAAGAATTAAATAACAAACTAAAAAAAGCCTTAAGTAAATACAAAGATATTCAAATTAATAAAAAGAAATGGGTACTTTTAAATTATCCTAGTTATATTGATGCTTATAAAGCCAAGATGACTTATAACAAGTTCTTTGATTTTGCTATGGATGTTATGACTGTTGATTATGACATGATGTATCGTGATATGTTACCTTTAAAAAAATTAATGGAATCTACTGATAAAGTTCGTATTAAAGGTGAAGGAACCGATATTACCTTTAGTATAAAAGGATTACCAGCAATTATTTGTTCGGGTGAATCAAATATTCCAGATGGAGAAGTATTTACAGCCCCAGTAAAAGAAAGTGTCAACGGAACAATTACTTTTAATACAACATCACCATATGATGGTTATATGTTTGAAGGAGTTAGTTTAACATTTAAAAATGGAAAAATAGTTGAAGCAAAATGCAAGAATAATTCCGAAAAACTAAATCAAATTTTAGATACTGATGAAGGAAGTCGTTATGTTGGAGAGTTTTCATTTGGATTAAATCCTAAAATATTAAATCCAATTGGAGATATTTTATATGATGAAAAAATCGGAGGAAGTATTCATTTTACACCAGGATCCGCTTATAAAGAATGTTTTAATGGAAATGTATCGGATATTCACTGGGATATGGTTTTAATTCAAAGAAAAGATTATGGTGGTGGAGAAATCTACTTTGATGATGTCTTAATTAGAAAAGATGGAGAATTTATCCTAGATGAACTTAAAAATTTAAATTATGATTAAAAGTTGCTTAATTGAACTGCACCCCATAGAGTAGACATCATAAAAAAGTCAGTTCAAGAAAAATGTGTTAAAATACACTTCCGAAAGGAGGTGTATTTTTGTGGCTTCAAAAGGTCAAAAATTTCAAAAATGGGACGATAGTTTAAAAGAAG
>JAFURC010000033.1 GCA_017472015.1 Bacilli bacterium | reverse complement strand
ATAATAATCTGGGTATACCTATTGCTCTTTTAAATTTTTTATCACTTAGTTTTTTTAATTTTTCATATCTTTTCATCATTACATCACTTGATAATGATATCATACTTTTATAAACAAAAAATTAGTTTCGCAAGATGTCTATTGTATACTTTTTAAATTATCTAAAGAATTATCTGATAATATTACTTTTTCTATATCATTATCTAATATATTTTTATCAATTTCATCTAACACTCTTTTAAAAGTTGTTTTAATTGATCGGGCACCTTTTTTATCTAAAAAGGCTTTTTTAGCAAGATTTCTTTTAAATCCTTCTGACATTTCAATTTTTATTCCATCAAATTCATATGATTTTTTTTGTAAATTAACATATCCATCTTCTGAGTTTTCTATTATATCTAGTAAAATATCTTCGTTTAAAATATTTAGGTTTACTACATTTGATAAACGTGCCATTAATTGGGTACTCATCCCATATTGATTTAAATCATCAATTGTAATGTCTTCATTTATATTTTTATCATTTGAATTATCTTTAAATCCAACTGATGAATTACCTTTTTCTTTTTTAATTCTGGCTTTTTTAATATTATCAATTCCTTCAAAGGCACCAGCAGCAATAAATAAAACGTTGGAAGTATCAAAAGTATATGGTTTAAAATATTCTTTTACTTCTGGTCTTATTGTTATTTTATTTCCTTCAACTAAAGTTAAAAGAGCATTTTGAACACCTTTACCAACATCTACTCGATCAAATGATGAAGCAATTTTATCAATTTCATCTATAAATATAATTCCATGCTCGGCTTTTTTGACATTGCCACTGCATAGTTCTACTAAATCTTTTAACATTGAATCAACATCTTCACCAACTATACCAGTACTTGAATAACGAGTAGCATCTTCTCTTTTAAAAGGAATGTTAAAAATCCTTGCTAAATTTTCAATAATTGAGGTTTTTCCAACACCAGTTGAACCAATTATCAAAATATTATCTTTAAGTTTTCTATATTCTGAATCACTAAAACCTTTATATTTATTAAAAACATGTTCATAAAAACAATTAACTATACTAAATATTTGGGTATCTTGTCCTTTAATATTTTTCTTTATTAATTCAATTGTATCTTTTCTAGTTAAACTATTGATAGTTTTTTTAGATAAATCAACATTCAAAGAATCATCTACATTATTATTAGTTTTAGTATTTAATTTTTCTTTTTGAACCTCAGTATCATCATCATAATCATCATCGATTTCATCGTTATAGATACTTCCTATTTTTAAATTATCAATATCTTCACTTTTAAAGGTAATAGTTTTACTACTTATGTTTTTACTTTGAAGGAGATATTTTAAAGTTTTTATTATTCCAGCAAAACCTTCGTTGTATTCAATTGCATATTCTACTAAGTAATCAACAAAATCATGACTTATTCTTACAGTTTTTCCTTTATTTTCCAAAGTTTTTTTAATTTTATATAAAGGACTTATATTTTTATCTTTTAATATCCTAATTGCTAAATCATAATCTATTTCCTTCATAAAAATTACTTCATTATCAAAAGAATCAATTAACATATCCGGAGTAAATCCAAGTTCTAAGAAAGTACTTCCATTTACTCTTGAATAATAAACATCATTTTCATCTTTTATATCATCTTGATAATCATAATTAATATCCACAAGACAAATATTAGTTATTAAAGAATAATCAAAATGTAATACTCGACCATCTTCAAATTGCATATTTATGCCAGTAGTTTCTAATATTTTTTGAAGAGTATCTATATAAATATTAATTGTTTGATTATCAGTATCAACGAATCTACTTGATAAAGCATTAATACCATCAAAAACAACAATTCCTCTTTCAGCTAAAAATAAATTACCATTTGATAAAAATATTAATTTTTTAATAATTTCCGTTATATCTTTTTTATAATCACCAGTTAACTTATATTCAACAATTGGAATTGGTTCAAGACTTTTCTTTAAAACTTCTTTTATTGTTGTTTTTCCAGTACCAAATGGCCCCATTAAAAGAATATTACTTTTATTATTTTTCATATCTAAAGTATCTAAATTAGTTTCAAAAAACATTTGATTGTTATAAATTTTTGATAAAATGCGATTAACAGGTTCATCTTGTCCTAAAATTTTTTCTTTTATTTTATTTCTAGTATTATTAATTATTTCTTCAATATTATAATCTGGAATTAATTTAAAATCATGAAAAGTTTTATAAAATTCATATACCACATCATTTTCTTCTTGAAAGTCTTTAATAACATCTATACTATCATTTACTTTTTTAAAAAAATAATAAGTATCTAAATTAATTTCATCATAAAAATCTTTATCTATTTCATAATAACCAATACTACCATTTTCTAAATATTCTATAGAAGTAAATTCGGAATTTAAAAACTTCTCGCCTTCTATTACTTTTATAGAATCAGAATTTACAGTTTCACCAATTACTTTATCCATTACTTGATAATAAATGTTTTCATTAATTACTAATTTTCTTAAAACTAAAGCATATTTCATAATAATACATCACCTAGAATTTATAATATATTAAAATTATAAGAAAATAAATATTATTTACATTTAATTACCTTTATTTTTGTCATAAAATATAGCAGGCATTATTTTTAAATCTTGATATTTTAAATTAATATTATCTAATACTTCTTGAATTTTATCATCTTCTAAAGAATTATTATTATCAAATAAAGATATTTGATTATTTTTATAAGTAACTAAATCAGATACCCGAACTCCAATATTTCTAATTAAATAGTTTTTTATAGTATCTTCATAAATATCTAAAACATTTTTATATAACTCCATCGTATTATTAGTTTGATTAACTATTTTCTTTTGATGAGAATAATTTTTAAAATAATTAGTTTTAATAGTTATAGCAATTGTTTTAGCATATAAATTTTCTTTTCGTAAATTAGCCCCGATTTTTTCACACATAATTAATAATTTATGCTTTAAAAATTCTTTATCATTAGTATCAAATTCAAGGGTTTCAGATAAACTAATTGATTTGTTTTTACCACTTTTACTTATTACTTTCGAATCATCTATTCCATTAGCATACTCAATCATAAAAGTTGTTTGATTTTTAAAATGTTTTTTTAAAGTATTTAAATTAGCATTGGCTAGATCACTTATTGTATTAATATTTAAACTTCTAAGTTTCAAACTAGTACTTTTGCCAATATAAAGTAAGTCCTCAATTGGTAATGGCCACATTTTTTCTTTTATTTCATTAGAAAATAAAGTGTGTACTTTATCAGGTTTTGAAAAATCCCCAGCCATTTTAGCACATAATTTGTTGTTTCCAATTCCAATATTAACTGTAAAACCAAAATTATTCTTAATTTCTTCTTTCATTTTATAAGCAAGTTCTAAGATATCATCATATAAAAAGTTTGTATTTGATAAATCAAGAAAACATTCATCTATAGAGTATCTTTCAACATCTGGAGTATAAGTTAAAAAGTATTCATATAATTTATTAGACATTTCTTTATAAATTTTAAAATTAGGTGGGAATACTTGTAAATCTTTACATTTACTTCTAGCTGAATGTAATGTTTCCGCAGTTTTAATTCCATATTGTTTACTTATATTACTTTTAGCAAGTACTATTCCATGTCTTTTACTTTCATCTCCGGCTATAACACTTGGAATAAGTCTTATATCTTCTTTATAACCTTGATTTAAAAGATCAATTGCACTCCAAGATAAAAAGGCATTATTAACATCTATATGAAAAATAATATTCATGAAACCACCTCATGAATATTATTATATAATTACCTATTTAAAAAATAAACACTAAAATTTAAAATACTTGCAAACAAGAGCCATACAAAATATGGTATTTGTAAATAAGCAGATTTCTTATCAATTCCATAAAAACATAAAATCATTAAAAGAACAACAATATCTAAAAATATTATAAAGACAAAGGCAAATAATCTTGCTTCTAAATTAAAGAAAATAATTGGCCAAAGAAAGTTTAAAACTAAATTAAGTCCATACAAGAGTAAACAAGTTCCTTTATAACAAGACATACTTTCATATATTTTATAACTAGATATTCCCATTAAAATATAAAGAATTGTCCAGACTATTGAAAATAAGAAACTAGGAGGAGCAAAACATGGTTTTATTAAATTATTACTATAATTATTTATTCCATTTCTTGTTAGTAAGAAGGATAAAAGTCCAACACTAAGAGGAATTATTAAAGACAAAATTAAAGTTTTCTTTGAATCACTAATATTTAATTTCATATATCACCAATTAATACTATGAAATTAAATAAAAAAAAGACCATTATCTGATCTTTTCATTTAGAAAATCATATATTAAATCCATTACATCATCATAATTAATATTATTATAGTAATTAATAAAATTACTTAAACTAAAGTTATTATTTGAAAATCCTTTAAATTTACTTTTCATCATCCCAGATATTTGATAATAAAGTTTAGCAATTTTAATACCTTTTTCTTCAGTTAAATAATTAAATATTTCTATATCACTATCTAAAAATATTATATTAAATGGAACATCACTTAATATTTTATCTTTTACAATTCTTGCTATATTTAATTCTTTATAATTATTAACATTTGAAATATTTAAATTATATTTATTAGAAATTTCTCTTATTTCTAGTTCTATTAGTCCTAACTTTAGAGGATTTAATTCTCCACATAGAATAGATAAACACATGAATATTACTAAATCATTAAAAAGATTAAAATTATTATTTTCTCTTAAATAAGTTGAATATAAATCATTTCCTCTTAAAGAAGGTATTTCTTTAAAAATATTTTGATTTAAATAATTAATATTTCCTATTAAATATATAGGTGGTAAATCTTCTTTTTCACACACTTTAAAAAAATTAGAATAAGTAATATTTTCAAGTATTTCTCGTTTATCACGTGACAAAAATACTTTATATTCTTTTTCTATTATATCAAACACTACTTTAGCCCTACTAATCATACTACTTAAAATGTCATCGTTCATATAATCCTCTTACTCTTTACTCTAAATTCATTATAGCTTATAAAATAAGAAAAAGAAAGTGATTGGACACTTTCATGTAAATTAAGAAAAAAGATTACTTTTATTCAGTAACCTTTTTAGGAGTTTCTTTTTTTGTATCAAGATCTAAATCTTCTAATTTTTTAACGATATCACGCATAACATCAATTGTTTTATCACGTACTTCAACTGCTGCATCTTTTAATACAGGTGTTCCTTTTTCAATTGCTAAATCAACTAAATCTTGGCATTTCTTTTTTATATCTTCTGATTTTGTTTTAGCAATTTTTAAAACTTTTTCTTTGTCTAAATCATTTAAATCATGTCTTATTTCTGTTATTTTATCCTCTATCATATGTGATACATCAGAAATACTTAACTCTTTAGCACTTGAAACTAAATCAAGCATCTTTTCTTTTAATTCACGTCTTGTTTGACTACCTTTTTTAGGAGCAAATAAAATTCCTAAACTAGCTCCGATTGCCACACCTAAAACTAAATTACCAAATCCTTTTTTTGCCATTTTAAAATTCCTCCTCTATGGTTTCTTCTTTATTTTTTCTTTTTGAAAATAAATTAGCAATAAAAGATGTAATAAAATCAACTATTTTATCATTTACTAATGAAAAAGAATCAGTTACTTTATCAACAAGATTAAAAACATTACTAACTGAATTTAATTTTCTTGTTATATCTTCTAATACTAAATCTATTCTTTTAAGTGTAAAAATTAACCTTACACATAATATTATTAGAGTTATTACTAAAACTATACCTAAAACTGCAAGTAAAATTAATAAAAAATCCATTTTTAATCCTCCCTATCATACATTGATTCAATTAAATCAAATAAATTATCTTCTAAACTATCACCAGTACCCCTTTCATTTTCTAAGATTTTTCCATCACTTATTTCTTTTGAAATATCTTTGTAATCAGTATTATATGCAAGTCCTAAATCATTAAAATATTCATCTGCTTCTCCAATGGTTACTTTATCAATTGATGGTTTTTCATCTTTTGACATGTCATAAATTTTTCGAACATCTCTTCTAGGTGTTTCTTTTTTCTTTTTTTCTTCCTCTTCTAATTCTTCTTTAGTTGGAGTACTATCAAATAAATCATATTCAAGATCACCGAATGCCTTATTACGAACACTATCTAAGTCCATTTTAATAGGACGACTTGAAAGACGAATTTCTTTTTTTTCTTTTACTTCCTCTTTTTTATAATTCTTATCTAAAATACCATAAATAGGTGAAATTATAGGTGATGGTGTAAATGTTTTTGGTTTTGTCTCTTTCTGTTCTGCATAAAGTGGTGTTTCATATTTAATCGGTTCTTTCTTTTCTCGAACTTCTTCTTTTTTATATAAATCTCTTGTATCTCGTGACTTATATAAATTAGTCTCTTTTGGCTTATAAGTTTCTTTTGTTTTATAAGTTTCAACTTCTTTTTTAGGCTTTTTAGTATCAATTATAAAATCATCATCATCAAATATTAAATCACTATTAGTATTTATTTTTGGAGTTTCTCTTTTAGGTTCAACATAATCATTTACTTTTTCTTTATTACCTTGAATTTCTTGAACATTATTAATAGTTTCCTGTTGAGGAGTTATTTCAACCTCAATATTTTCTTTTTTTATTTTTGGAATTTCTACTTTTTTAGCAATTACTTCTTTCTCTTTTTTAGGAGGTTTTACTTCTTGAATTTCTTCTTCCTCTTCTTCTTCCTCAAAAAAGATATTTTTTAGTTTATCCATAAATCCCATTTTTATCACCTTCCTAATTGTCTTCTGTTTCTATAATATCTTCATCTTTACTTGTATTTTTGTCATTTTCGTATTTATCAAATTCTTCTATATATTGCAAGAAATTATCACTATCTTTCTTGGATTTAAAAATATCAAATTCTTCACTGGTCGTTTCTAACTCTTGATTACTCAATTTATAACTAATAGCACTATCATTAAAATCTATTGTTGATAAAATATAACAAATATCTAAGAATGCATCATATAAATCATCTTCTAAAACATAAGTTTCAACTTTAGCATAGTTATACATAACTTCTAAAAAATATTTACTTCCAATTTTAGAAATATCGATATAACCAAAATTATCTTTGTAATTTAAGGTTTTAGAATAGAATAACTTATTATCAACTTGATGATTCTCTTTAGTTTTATAATAATAAGAAATAATATCAACATATAAGTAATAATAGTTTTTATCGTTTTTTATTTCTAAATTATATTGTTTCTTAGCATCAACACTACTTCCACGTGGTAAATAAAACTTATACCCTTCGAATGATACATTACCTAAATTGGTATCATTAAATAAAACGGTATTAATAATGCTATCAAAACTTTCTTCTTCAACTTTTTGTATATTACATCCAGTTAAAAAAATTAACACGAGAGTTAGACATATATACTTTTTCATATTCCACCTACTCTACTTTCATTATAACAAATTTTTTTATAAAGATATAGCCTTTTTCTTATTTTTTATCTTTAATAACTTCAATTTTATAAATAGGATTGTTAAGTTTTGTAAATTTTTCTTCATATTCTGTCATAATGTTATCAGGATCATTTAATTTATGAAGATCAAAAGTTATATCTTCTATATAGTAACCATAATTATTTAAAGATTTGATACTATAAGAAAATAAATCTTTATTATCGGTTTTCATGATAATATGATTTTTTTCTTTAAAACAATTATCATAACGCCTTAAAAACTCTGGACTTGTTAATCTCCTTTTTTCATGTCTTTTCTTTGGCCATGGATCAGAAAAATTTAAATAAATTGTTTCAATTTCTTTAAAGAAGATATCTTCGATATTTGAAGCATCGAGTCTTATCATTTTTAAATTATCTAAGCCATCTGGAACTTTCTTTAAAGCAAGAGCTAAAATACTATCAAATTTTTCTATACCAATAAAATTAATGTTAGGATATTTCATTGCATTTTCTATAATAAATTTTCCTTTTCCCATACCAATTTCTATATGAATTGGATTAGAATTTTTATATACTTCATTCCATTTTCCTTTTAATGACGAGATATCTTCAATAAAATATTTTGAAGTTTCAATTATTTCTTTTTTATTTTTAACATTTCTTTGTCTCATAAACTCACCTGATTATTTATTATACAACAAAAACATTATTTTAAAAAGTACATATAATAAAATAAAGGAGGAATTATGAATAATCAAATGCCTTATTTTAATGATATGAATCCAAATCAAGGTATTAATCAAGGATATAATCTTCAACATGGTAATTATAATGAAATGATGTTTGAAAGAATTAATAATCGTATTAATCGAATTGAAAGACAAATTCGTATGCTTGAAAATCGTCTTAATATGATGCAAGGTGGTAATCCAACTTTTCTAAAAAATGATAGTAAGTTTGATAATGATGATAATATGTATATGCTTTAATAATAGATAATCATGGCTGAAAAACAGAATATTTGCTCTTCAGAGAATACTGAAACGGCGGTTTGAAATTTTATATCTACTACTTCAACTTTATTCTCAGATAGAAAAGTATTGATACTTTTTTCTAAATCACTTTCATGTTCTTCATCAAATATTTTTACTTTCATAAGATCACGAATTTATTATAAACTTACAAATTTAAATTAATTGTCGAAAAAAATAGAGTTATCTATTTTTTTAGTAACGATAAACTCTATTTGAAAACCATGTATATGGGGCTGGAAAATTAACAACACTAGTTGGATTTATATTACGCGCTTCAAATTGACTCCACCATAAATAATCTTTTAAGTAAAGTCCGGTTGCAACTGAGAAATGCAAATGTGTTCCGGTTGTACATTTATCATACCACCAAGTATCTGCTCCACCACCCATAATAGCAATAACAGTATTTTGATCAACATAATCTCCTACTTTAACATTAATTGATTTTAAATGATAATAACCAGTTGTATAATAATTTCCTCCAACATTATGGTGAATAAATATTTTATTTCCTCCACAACTTTGTTGCCATTGGATTGAAGCAACTGTACCAGGGGCTGCCGCATATATTTTAGAATCTCCCCCAGCTATATCAATTCCATTATGATATCCACAGTAATATGTTCCATTATTTCTTGTATAGCAACGATAACCAAAAACACTACTAATACGACCACTAGTAACTGGTCTTACAAAGTTTCCGGAAAAAGGAACATTACCACAGTTGTTGATGTTTTCATCCAATTTACAACCAAGAGTTGTTTCATAATAATAAATTGCTTTTTCTTGAGCCGCGATTTCTTCATCAATTGACATAGAAACATCAGACATAGCCGCAAGTTCAGAACCAAGAGTTTCTAAACTTACTTCAAGTTCTTCTTGTTTTTTAGATAAATCTTCCATCTCATCTTTTAAATCTTCTTGTTTTTGCTTATTTTTCTTAATTGTCTCATTGTATTCATCAATTAATTCTTCATTATAGGTAACAAGTTGACCACTAATTGCACTTCTATAGATGAAGTCAGTTATATCTTTAGCACCAAAAATATATTCTAAATACGCACTTTCCCCACTTGAAATTTGTAAAAAATGCATAATTTCTTTTATTTCTAATTCTCTTTGTTTAGCTTGTTCATTTAATTCAACAATTTCATCACTTAATTCTTTAATTGTTTCTTCACTCTCGGTAATTTTATTCGAAGTTGCTTCAATGTCTTTACTGACACTACTAATTTCTTCTTGAGTTAGTTTTTTTTCATTTTCTGCATGTTGTTTTTGATTTTTTAAAGTTGTAAGTTCATTTTTTAAGTCGCGAAGTGTTTTGGCTTCAACATTAGAAATTGTAAATATCATAAAAAAAACTAAGCAAAATATTAATATTTTTTTTATCTTCATATCATCATATCCTTATGAAAGCATTATAACATGAAAAATTAATTTATGCAAAAAAAATCAAGTAAAAAACTACTTGATCTTATTTTATATTTGATTAGTTAAGAATTTTACTAACTGAACCAGCACCAACTGTTCTACCACCTTCACGGATTGAGAATTTAGTTCCTTGTTCAATAGCAATTGGGTGAATTAATTCAACTGTAATAGTTACATTATCACCTGGCATAACCATTTCTGTTCCTTGAGGTAATTCAATAACACCTGTTACGTCTGTAGTTCTGAAATAGAATTGAGGACGATAGTTTGCAAAGAATGGAGTATGACGTCCACCTTCTTCTTTTGAAAGAACATATACTTCTGCTTCGAATTTTGTATGAGGTGTAACTGATCCTGGTTTAGCAAGAACTTGTCCACGTTCTACGTCTTCACGAGCGATACCACGAAGTAATACTCCAGCGTTATCTCCAGCTTCAGCATAGTCTAATTGTTTTCTAAACATTTCAATACCAGTAACAACTGTTTTTTGAGTGTCTTTGATACCAACGATTTCAACTTCGTCATTTAATTTTAATTGTCCACGTTCAACACGTCCAGTAACAACTGTTCCACGTCCAGTGATTGTGAATACATCTTCGATACTCATTAAGAATGGTTTTTCATTATCACGTTCAGGAGTTGGAATCCAAGAATCAACTTGATTCATTAATTCTTCGATAGCTTCTACATATTTAGGTTCTCCTTCAAGAGCTTTTAATGCAGAACCACGGATAATTGGAGTATTGTCTCCATCAAATCCATATTCGCTTAATAAGTCACGAATTTCCATTTCTACTAATTCTAATAATTCTTCATCATCAACCATATCACATTTGTTCATGAATACTACCATTTTTGGTACACCAACTTGACGAGCAAGTAAGATATGTTCACGAGTTTGTGCCATTGGTCCATCTGTTGCAGCAATAACTAGGATTGCTCCATCCATTTGAGCAGCACCTGTAATCATGTTTTTAACATAGTCAGCATGTCCTGGGCAGTCTACGTGTGCATAGTGACGACTATCTGTTTGATATTCAACGTGTGAAGTATTAATTGTAATTCCACGTTCTCTTTCTTCTGGAGCTTTATCGATATTTGCATAATCAACGAAATCTGCTCCACCTTTTGCTGATAATACTTTTGTAATAGCAGCAGTTAATGTAGTTTTACCATGGTCAACATGTCCGATTGTACCAATGTTAACATGTGGTTTACTACGATCAAATTTTTCTTTTGCCATATTAAAATTCCTCCTTTTTCAATTACTATTATATTTTATCTAACTTAGAAATAAAATACAACTATTTTTTTCATTTTTTTAATAAATGAGCAAAGTTTTTATTAATTACCACTTTTTTTAATTATTTCAGCGGCAATATTTGTAGGTACTTCTTCATAATGATCAAATTGCATAATGAAGTTTCCTCTTCCTTGAGTATTTGAACGTAAGCTTGTTGCATATCCAAACATTTCAGAAAGTGGTACCATCGCACTAAGTTTAATAGCATTACCTACATTTTCTTGTCCTAGTGGACGTCCTCTTCTACTTGTTAAATCACCCATAACATTACCAAAATATTCATCTGGTACTGTAACATCAACTTTCATGATTGGTTCAAGTAAAACTGGTTTACATTTGTTTTTAGCTTCTTTTAAAGCAAAACTTGCAGCAATTTTAAATGCCATTTCATTTGAGTCAACTTCATGGTATGATCCATCAAATAAAGTTGCTTTAACATCAATCATAGGATATCCTGCAAGAACACCTGATTGAAGTGCTTCTTGAAGACCTTTATCAACAACTGGTATGTATTCACGAGGAACAACACCACCAACGATTTCATCAACGAATTCGTATCCTTTATCTGGATTTGGTTCAAACTTAATCCAAACATGTCCGTATTGTCCACGTCCACCAGATTGTTTAATATATTTACCTTCACATTCACCTAGTTGTTTAATAGTTTCACGATAAGCAACTTGTGGTTTACCAATGTTTGCTTCAACAGAGAATTCTCTTTTCATACGATCAACTAATACATCTAAGTGAAGTTCACCCATACCAGCAATAACAGTTTGACCTGTTTCTTGGTTTGTATGAACTTTAAATGTTGGATCTTCTTCAGCAAGTTTTTGAAGTGCAATTCCCATTTTTTCTTGATCAGCTTTACTTTTTGGTTCAACTGCTAACTCAATAACTGGTTCTGGGAATTCCATTTGTTCAAGTATAACTGGTTTCTTTTCATCACATAATGTATCACCAGTTGTTGTATTTTTAAGACCAACTGCAGCAGCAATATCTCCAGTATAAACATCTGTTATTTCTGTACGATTATTGGCATGCATTTGTAAAATACGGCCAATTCTTTCTTTAGAATCTTTACTTGAATTTAAAACATATGATCCACTTGATAAGTGTCCTGAATAAACACGGAAGAATGTTAAACGTCCAACGAATGGATCAGTCATAACTTTAAATGCTAAAGCACTGAATGGTTCATCATCACTTGGATGTCTTTCAGTTTCTTCACCATCAAGAGTTACACCTTTAATAGCTTCAATATCAAGTGGTGATGGTAAGTAATCAATAACAGCATCAAGAAGTAACTTAATACCTTTATTTCCTAAAGCTGTACCACACATTACTGGGAAGAATTTAACTTCAAGTGTTCCTTTACGAATTGCTTTTTTAATCATTTCAACTGAGATTTCTCCACCATCAAGGTAAGTCATCATCATTTCATCATCAAATTCAGCAACTGCTTCAATTAATTCTTCACGTTTTTCATTAGCGATATCAACTAAATCTGCAGGTATTTCAATTTCTTTTGCATCTTCTTCTGGTTTACCATCATATTCATAAGCCTTCATTGTAACTAAATCAATAACTCCACGGAATTCTGATTCAGCACCAATTGGCCATTCAATAGGTTTTGCGTTTACACCTAAACGACTATCAATAGTTTTTAAACTATATTCAAAATTTGCCCCCATTTTGTCCATTTTATTGGCAAATATTAGTCTTGGAACCATGAATTCAGTAGCTTGACGCCATACTGTTTCAGTTTGTGGTTCAACTCCTGCTTGAGCATCGATTAAGGCAACAGCCCCGTCAAGTACTCTTAAACTACGACTAACTTCAACAGTAAAGTCTACGTGTCCTGGTGTATCAATAATATTTAAACGATATTTTTTCCAGAATGCAGTAGTTGCTGCACTTGTAATTGTAATACCTCTTTCTTGTTCTTGAGCCATCCAGTCCATTTGAGACTCACCATCATGAGTTTCACCAATTTTATGGATTTTCTTTGTATGGAATAATACACGTTCTGATGTAGTAGTTTTACCAGCATCAATATGTGCCATAATTCCAAAATTTCTTGTCATCAATAATGATGTTTCACGAGCCATATTTTAATTCCTTTCTACCAACGATAATGTGCGAAAGCCTTATTAGCTTCTGCCATTCTATGAGTGTCTTCTCTCTTTTTAACTGCTCCACCTGTTCCATTTGAAGCATCAATAATTTCATTAGCCAAGTTTAATGCCATAGAGTTTCCTCCACGAAGTCTAGCATAATTTACTAACCAACGAAGACCTAAAGTTTGACTACGTTTTTGATTAACTTCAATTGGTACTTGATAGTTAGATCCCCCAACACGACGAGATTTAACTTCAAGTTGTGGTTTAATATTTTCTAAAGCTTTTTCAAAAACAGTCATAGCTTCTTCACCTGTTTTTTCTTTAATAATATCAAAAGCTTCATATAAAATCTTTTCTGCTTTACCTTTTTTACCATCTAACATAATACGATTAATTAGTTTAGTAACTACTTTTGAATTATATATAGGATCTGGTAAAACATCTCTAACAACTGCACGTCTTTTACGCATTTTATTTCCTCCTTTCAAGTAATATTAACTACTTATTTATTATTATTTTTTCTTTTCTTTTTTAGCCCCGTATTTACTACGACCTTGTTTTCTGTCTTTTACACCTTGAGTATCTAATGTTCCACGAATTATATGATAACGAACACCGATTAAGTCTGGTACACGTCCACCACGAATCAATACAACACTATGTTCTTGTAAATTATGTCCTTCACCAGGAATATAACAAGTAACTTCCATTCCATTAGAAAGTCTAACACGAGCAAACTTACGTAAAGCTGAGTTTGGCTTTTTAGGAGTCATTGTACCAACACGTACACAAACACCACGTTTTTGAGGAGCATTAATTTTAGTTTGTTTCTTTTGAATAGTATTTACTCCAACTAATAATACTGGTGCTTTTGGTTTTCTAACCTTTTTTCCACGACCTTTTCTTACTAATTGATTTATTGTAGGCATACATTCTCCTTCCTGACACACATCCAGGTGTATCATTTTGCTATATAAAATTACGGCTTACTAAAAATAAGCCCAATTTCACGAACATGAATACTATACAATAGTTGTTTTTAAAAGTCAACAAATTTTTAATCGATTTTCACCTAAATTTTTTATTTTTTATTATAAATTTAAATAAATTCTCGATATTTACTACCTTACTTTTTCATTATTCTAAAACCTTTACACACATCATATATATTATATTCTAAATAACTAGTTTATTCTTTATTAATTATTTTCAATCTAATTTCATTTTTTCCTACCCTTTTTTATATAATTTAATATGAATAATTCAAATGATGAAGAAATAAAACTTGTAAATGGTCAATTAATTGCTACTTTTATATTTATCATATCTTTAACTATAACTTTAATTATAACTTATAATGAAAAATTACAAAAAGAAAATAAAAAACCTTTTTTCACAAATAAAGAATCTATTAATATTGCCCTTATTAATAGAATTGTTCTTTTAATATTAGGTGGTTATTTTGTCTATGATGCTTTTAGAAGAAAAATATTAGCCGAAGAAAATGCCAATAACAAAAACAATAAATTTAATGAATTAACTTCTAATTTACAAATTACAGCTTCTTGGTTTGCTTTTATCTCATCAGTAATTATCTTATTTATAATAATATTAAATTATAATAATCTTAATTTTGATATATCAGGAACTGAAGGTGATAATATTTAAAAAAAATTGATGTAGTTAACACACAAAAAAGTCATAAAAATAAATAACATATTTTGAATAATAATGTCATAACAGTAGTAGTGAAATTTATATACCATATGATATCATAAAAAATCAAAATAATTTATGTAAAAAATTACCATTTATAGTT
>JAFURC010000032.1 GCA_017472015.1 Bacilli bacterium | reverse complement strand
TCCTCTATTATTTCCATTATATTTTCATCTATTTCTATTTTAAAACCAATTTTATTAGAATCCATTTCATTTATTAAAATATTATTTTTATATTCTATAGGAATAAAAACTTCGATTACTTTTCCAATTAATTTTTCCATAGCACATCCTCTTTTTAATTATATCATAGTTTTTTAGTTGTTATTTAAAAAGTTCTTATTAAATAATCAAAATTTCTTTATAATAAATTTCAAGAGATAATTATATTAAAGAATTAATTAAAAATTATAAACTAAATGATATTTAAAAAAAAGATAAGAAAGTTTCTACTAAACTATTAGAAAGAGTATATGTTCTTTTAAATACATTATATAAAAATAAATGTATATAATATTATTAGAAATACTTGACGTACATAAAAAAGTACGTTATAATATAGATAAGTGAGGTGATTATGTGAATACTATAAATATTACAAATGCAAGACAAAATTTATTTCAGTTAGTAGCTGATGTAAATATTGGTTTTAATCCGATTACAATTGTAAATAATAAAGGCAAAAATGCAGTTTTAATTTCAGAAGATGAATGGAAAGGAATTGAAGAGACTCTTTTTCTATCAAGTATACCTGGTCTTGTTGAAAATATAAATGAAATTAGAAAAAATGAAGATTGGACCTCGGCAAAGGAGTACGATCCAAATGAAGAATGGTAAAAATTATACTATTAAATTTTCTAAACAAGCAGAAAAAGATAAATTAAAATTAAAGAGTTCAAATTTAGATAAAAATTGTAAAAATATTTTAGACTTAATGCAAGTAAATCCATTTTGCTATCCACCAACATTTGAAAAATTAAATGGAGATTTAGATGGATTGTATTCAAAACGAATTAACAGGCAACATAGAATTGTATATGAGGCCGATGAAGAAAAAAAAGAAATTCATATAATTAGAATGTGGACGCACTATGATAAAGTTAAATAATGTTGTCTACATTTTTTCTTTATTTTTTTAAAATAGATAGGGCGAGTTTCTATAGATTTTAAAAGAACAGAAATTTACTAATTTTTACAAATGAATTTTTTATAAAAATTAATTATATTTATAACCTTCACAAACAACATTTGCTTCTATATTTCTTTTCTTTAATACTTTTGAATAAATTCTAGCATGTTCTTGTATTTCTGCTGTTGTTAATTGTTCATATTGACTAGAATCAACAAAAGAAGAATTTGTATATCTACATATATCAACAGTATCTGGACTTAATTGTTTTAATACTTCTAAGGTTTTATATACATCATCTAAAGTTTCAGTTGGAAAACCTGAAATAATATTTAATCTTAATTTTTTAAAATATAATTGTCTGATTTTTGCTACAAAATTTATTATTTCGTCACTTGTAAATCCTTTTCTAATCATTGCTAATAATCTATCACTACCTGATTCTAAAGAACCACATAATTTTGTAATTTTTTGGCTATTTCTTAAAACTTCTTCAAAATTATTTTGGATTGCATCTTTAAATGAAAAACCTACTAACGAAACATTTTTAATGTTTTCTTTCTTATCTAAATAACTTATTATTTCTGGGAGCATGTATTCATGATAAAGATCTAATCCATATTGACAAATATTTGTAGCCTTTAAATAAATTTGGGAGATTTTCTCTTCATTTAAAATATTTATAGCATCCTTTACTTCGTTTAAATCCACACTTTTTAAAGGATATTTTTGAAATGTAATTTTACAAAAAGAGCAATTATTTAGACAACCATTTGCTATATAAATATCCGCTTCTTCTTTTGAATATATATTAATAGTTCCAAAATCATTTATATCTTTATCAAAGTATTTATTTTTGGAAATTAATTGTAATAATAAATTAGGTTGATTTTGAGGGACAATGTAATCAACATTATCTTTTAACCAATCTTCTATTTTCTTTAAAAAAGGATTATCTTTAAATTTTCGAGTTATGCAACCAGTTAAATAAATTTTTGCACCATCTTTTTTATTTTCAATAATTGATTTGATATAACCAACAGTCCTTAAGATATTATATTCTGTACAACAACATGTTTCAGCAATTATAATTAAATCCGCTTCATTAATACTATCAGTTATATCAAAATCCTTTGCTAAATTTTGATATATATAATTATGTTGATAATTTAAATTACAACTATTTTCATCTAAAATAAAAATTTTCATAATTTTCCCCCTTTTTTTCGAAATATAATATCATAAAATCCTAAAAAAAACAAATCTAATATAAAAAATAACTAATTAAGATTATCAGTTATTTTTCTTATTACTAATTTATTAAAAGGATAAATATAACTACTAGAGTTATTGACATAACTAATATTAGGAGTTGAAATACTTAATGCATATTTAGGATTATCACTCGGATAATAAGCAACAAAAGCCGTTGATATGGATTCCGTTTCATAAACTCCATCTTGATTAGAATCAACAAAAGTTTCACTTGTTCCCGTTTTACCACTAGCATTCTTACTTAAATCAATATAACCATATCCAGTTCCTTCAGTTATTACTAGTTTTAAACCTTTCTTAACTCGATCAATATATTTAGAATCAATATCTAAAGTATTTAAAATAACTGGTTCATAGGTATTTATTACTTCATCTTTATTTTTTATTTCTCGAACTAAATTTAATTTATACCTATTTTTTCCATTAGCAAGTGTTGCTATATATTGATTTAACTCAATATTTGTATATGTATCATATTGACCAATAGAAAGATTCATAAGTAAACCGGCATCTTCACCACTACCTTTATAACCACTACTTTCATTTTGTAAATCAATCCCAGTTTTTACTCCTAAACCAAATTTAGCAAAGTAATCTCTGTAAGTTTTAAATGCCGTATCATTTATATAGGCCGCTTGATCGTATCGGTAATTAACTCCTCCAACTTTTAAAGCAATTTTAAACTGGTAAACATTGCTACTTTTTTTAAGAGCATCCAAGTCATTTATATAACCCATGTTGTAAATTGAACATTTCTTAGGAGTAGCTTTTAGTTTGATACATTCATCCATCGTAAACTCCCCTATTTTTAAAACTCCTTCATTGTAACCTACTAAAATACTTGCTCCTTTAACAACACTTCCACTTACCATCGTATCAGTTATAGCCCCAACATTATAATCATATACTCCACCCTCTTGATACATCTTCCCTGATATTGCTAAAACACCTCCATTATTAGGATCAGAAATAGTTACATAACTCCTGTCAAAATACTTTGTATTTATACTTTTTTTAGCAAGTTTTATCTCTTTTTCTAAAATTTCATCAACCATTTTTTGAATATTAATATCAATTGATAAATATAAATCATTTCCTACTTTTCCATCTTTAACTAAAATTTTCTCATCATTTAAAACTTTATAAACTTCTTTCTCTCCTTTTAAATAATCATCATATATATATTCTAAATTCGTAAGACCAACAGTATCATTTAAACTATACCCTTTATCTAAATAATAATCTTTATTTTCACTAGTAATGCTTCCGGTTTTTCCAAATACACTTTTTAAAGTATCGTCATATAAGTAAAGTCTATCATAAGTATATTTAGTATTAAATCCGGATAATTTAAAATTACTTTCAGAGAAAAAAGCAAATTCTAAATCTGTTGCATATTCTTTTATAATTTTATCATCATAGGAATAACCATTATTCATCAAGTAATACAAATAAATGGCTTTTTTATCTTCTTCTGTATAAATACTTAAATCTTCATCTGTTACCTTATTCTTTTTTATTTTATAATATTCATTAAAAGTTATTTTTCGTCTTTTATAACTATCATATTCTATATCCGTTATTCTTTTATTAATTTCTTCTTCATGAGTTAAGATATAAAAATCTTTTAAATATGATTTAGTTAATTTAGAATAATCAAGATCAAGATAATCTTTAACTAAATAAGCCAAATCTATTTCTTCCTTGGTAGTTATTCCATCTATTTTTTTATAATAAATTGTATTTACTAAAGTATTATCAACTAATAAAACTCCATTTGTATCATATATCTTCCCTCTTGGCATCGAATCACCTAAGACTTCTTTACTATTTAAAGAATCAAGTTTATTAAGATAATAATCATGATTTATTACTTGTAAATAATAAAGTCTTCCTAAAATAATTATAAATACTAAATACATGAAAATATTTAAGATATTTACCTTTTTTAACATATAATCACCATTTATATTATTGGTATTTTAAACAATTTTATGAATATATTTCATTAGGTGATATTATGTATGAATTAATTATAGTAAATTATATAAATAATTTAAGTAAAGATGATATTGTTTATTTTGCTTTAAAAAATAATATTTGTTTAAATGATTTAGAACTTGATTATGTTTATAAAACAATAAAAAAGAATTATAAAGTTTTATTAAGTGATAATTATCAAATTATTTTTAACGAAGGTAAGAATTACTTAACAAGTGATAACTACCAAAAGATCTGTAATTTATTTATGGAATACAGAAATAAATTTAAAAGTTATTTAAAATAGCGATTAAATTAAGTTATTTAAAATCACTTCATTTATTTCTAATTAAAAAAACTACAGCTTGATTTATTAAACTTTATAATATATAATTAAGTCGGTGATTTGAAATGACTATAACTTTAAAAACGTGTGAAAAAACAAGAGATATGATGCTTGAATTTTATGAAGACTTAAAGAGAGAAAAAACTCCACAATATGCTATATTTCAGGCAGTAGATGGGGATACAGTAGTAACTCTTTATACAAGTGGGAAAGTGGTTTTTCAAGGAAAAGACGCTGACCTTGCAAGTGACTATTGGATTCAAACAGAAAAAATTAACTCAGGGTATGCAAATGTTACTAATTCAGAAGACAAGAAAAATGATAAGAAAGATAAAAAAGAAAAAAATCCTTTTGAAAAAGATTATATGCATGTAAATTCAGTAGGATCTGATGAAGTTGGAACTGGAGATTACTTTGGTCCTATTGTTGTAACAGCATCATATGTAAAACTAGAAGATATTCCTTATTTAAAAGAATTAGGTGTTGCTGACTCTAAAAAATTAACCGATGATAAAATTTTAGAAATTGCACCTAAAATAAGTAAACAAATTAAATATAAATCTCTTATTTTAAGTAATAAAGATTATAATACTTATCATAAAGAATATAATATGAATAAAGTTAAAGCAATCATGCATAATAAAGTTTTATATGAAATCATGCAAGAGAAACCCAAAGTTGATTATATTATAATTGATGAATTTGCTAAAGAAAGTACTTATTACTCTTATTTAAAAGAAGCAAAATATATTCAAAGAGGAATTACTTTTACAACTAAAGCTGAAGATAAAAACCTAGCTGTTGCTTGTAGTAGTATTATAAGTAGATATCTTTTTTTAAAAGAATATATGAGTCTTGAAAAAAATTTAAATATGACTTTACCTAAAGGAGCAAGTCAAGAAGTAGATAAAGTAGGACGTGAAATAATAAACAAGTTTGGAATCGAGAAATTAAAAGAAATTAGTAAATATAATTTTAAAAATACAGAAAGAATCATTAATAACTAATGATTTTTTTTAACTTTTGTGATAATATTAAACTAAGGAGATAGATATGTTAGGAAATATTATTGAAATTATAGAAAATAATGTAATAGTTAAATTACAAAGTAACATTGTAAATCTTGATAATATAATTAATAATTATGTAGTTATTCAAGATAAAAAACAAATAATTGGAGAAATAATTAGTTTAAAAGAAAATAACTTAATAATTGAATTATTAGGAGAAATAATTAATAATGAATTTTCTTTTGGAATTACTAAAAAACCTAGTTTGAATGCTAGTGTTGGTTTATTAAGTGAAAAAAATGTTCCTTTTATTATAAGTAATCCAGAGGTTGAAACTAAAAGTTTATTACTTGGATATAGTCCCATTTATGATAACATTAAAATTCATATAGATATTAATAAATTCTTTAATTCCCACTTTGCTATTTTAGGAGGAACCGGATCTGGTAAATCCTGGGGAGTTGCTAGTATTATTCAAAATATATTTAAAAATAAAACTTATATCCCTTATAATGCTAGTTTATTTATATTTGATACTTATGGAGAATATCAAAATGCTTTCTTAGGAATTGAACATCAAAACCCTTATATTTCAGTTAAAACTTATACAACTAATTTAGAAAGTGATGAGGAAATATTAAGAATTCCCCCTTACCTTTTAGGTGTTGATGATTTAGCAATTCTTTTAAATGCTACAACTCCTAATCAATTACAAATAATTGAAAAAGCTTTATATTTAGTAAAAATATTTGCAAGTGAAGAAAGTGATGTTTTAAAAATAAAAAATGATATCATCGCCAGATCAGTTTTAGATATTTTATTAAGTGGAAGACCTTCAGTTCAAATAAGAGATCAAGTATTCTCAATTTTATCTTTTTATAAAACTAGTGAATTAAACCTTGATACCATTTTGTATCAACCAGGTTATAACCGTTCTCTTAAAAATTGTTTAATAATAGATGCTGATGGTAAACTAAGAGAAATGGAACTTTTAACTGATTTCTTTACAAGTTTTTTACTAGAAAACAAAGAATTTGATGATACTAAACAAATTATTTATAGTTTAGAAGATTTAGAAAATGCTATTGACTTCGCACTTATCAGTGAAGGAATTTTAAAAAGTGAAAAAGTATATGATGAAAATAATATGTTAAAGGTTAGAATTCATAGTTTAGTAACTGGTGAATACAAAACTTACTTTGAATATGAACACTATTTAACAAAAGAAAACTATGTCAATGAACTAATCAATAAAAATAATAGAAAAGCCGAAATTATTAATTTTAACATAAACTATGTTGATGATCGATTCGCAAAAACAATTGTTAAAATAATTACTAAAATGTTATTTGATGTTTTAAAAAATTTAAAACCACGAGCAAGTTTACCATTTCATATTATCTTAGAAGAAGCCCATCGTTATGTAATAAATGATAATGATGTTAACCTTTTAGGTTACAATATCTTCGAACGAATTAGTAAAGAAGGAAGGAAATATGGAATTCTTTTAGGACTTATTTCGCAAAGACCAAGTGAATTATCAGAAACCGCGCTCTCTCAATGTAATAACTTCTTAGTATTTAAAATGGTCCATCCAAAAGATATGGATTATATAAAAAGATTAATACCTTTCATGACTTTAGAAATTAGTAAACGACTTCAAATGATTAAACCAGGCTTTTGTTATGGATTTGGACCAGCATTTAAGTTGCCAACCATGATAAGACTTGATAAACCTAATCCAACTCCAGAAAGTAACAACGTTGATATTTCAAGTACTTGGTATATAAATATAAATAATCAATAATAAAAAATGAGATGATAACTCATTGAGTCGATCAATTCTCGTTTTTTTAATTTATTATTTTTTTATTTTCGAATCTAGTATAATTTCTAGGTTTAAATTATCAGTTATAGGTGTTCCTTTTGGAATACTTTGGCTAATTACATATCCATTTCCTTTAATTAGATAAGAAATATTTAAATATTTAAATAAAACTTCTAAATCACTTCTTGAATAACCTGTTAAATCAGGTAAAGTTAAATTACTTGAATTAGTTACTAAAAATAATTTAGTTTCCTTAGTAATGGTTGTATTAATTGGATATTGATTTATTATAGTATCCCCATCTCCTAGAATTACTGGAGTTATATTTTTATTATTTAATTCAGTCTTTGTTTCTTCTAAGTTAGTATTTAAATAACTTTTGATTTCTATAGTATCTTCTTGAGTTTCTTGTTGTTCAAAGTAGATATTATAATATTTAGAAACATTTTTTATTATTTCTTTAACAGCTTCTGATAAAGGATTAACTGATGTTGAGCGTTTTACAGCTCCATATATTATTATTTCTGGTTCATCTTTTGGAAACATTAAAGAGATACTTCTTATAACTTCTTTATCCCCACTTAAATAACCTTTCCCATCAGTTGAGGCTATTTGGGCGGTTCCGGTTTTACCAATTATATCATAGCCTTCTAAATAGAAAGCATGTCCGGCTCCGTCTTGATCATTTATAGTATGCCACATTAAATTTTTCATATATTCAATAGTTTCACTTTTAGCAACACGTGATTCAACAGTTCTTTGATTTTCAATTACCGATCCATCACTTTGAATTATTTTTTTAACAATATAAGGATTTAATAATTCTCCATCATTACTAATAGATGTTAAGGCTTTAATATGTTGAATTGGCGTTGTTGTAATACCTTGACCGAATGCAGCATTAAAAACTTCGGTTTCATATTTAAATTCAATTTTTCCTTTGGCTTCCGTTGTTAAAGTTTGAATCTCTTTTTCACTTAATTTATTTGAATCTAAATTAATTGGTACATATATATTAGTTCGTTTGCCAAATCCTAATTTTTTTAAATAATTTTTTAAAGAATCACTTTTTAAATATTTATCCATTATATTAACTACGGCTGTATTACTTGAATAAATAAATCCTTGATCATAAGTAATTCTTCCCCATCCAACTTTATTCCAGTCTTTAATAACCGTTTTATCACGAGCCTCAAAACTACCGGACTTATAAGTATCATTTCCTTTATATACTCCTTCTTCAAGAGCTGCCATATAAGTATAAATTTTCATAGTGCTACCTGGTTCAAAAGGAATACTAGAATTAGGATCCATATAATTTGTTATATCTCTTATATTTGGATCAAAACTAGGAGTTGATGCATATCCTAAAATTTCTCCCGTTTTCGCATTTGCAACTATAATATCCAATTCATCAAATTCATACTTTTGACTTACTTTATTAATCGCTTCTTCAACAAAGAATTGAACATTGTTATCAATGGTTAAATGAATATCCACACCATCTGTTTTTTCTTCGGTTAATTCTTTCGTTCCAGATATTTTATAACCTTTTAAATCCTTTTGATAAATGGTTTTTCCATCAATTCCTGTTAAATCTTTATTATATGATTTTTCTATTCCTAACTCACCTTGCATATTTTCATCTTCATCTAATTTAGCATAGCCAATTAAATATGATAAAAATTCTCCATATGGATAATATCTTTTAGTTGCCTCCAAAAAATCTATTCCTGGTAAATTAGTTGCTAAAATAGTATCTTTTTCAAGTTCAGTTAACCCTTTTCCTTTAGGACCAAATTCAACTTGATATTTACCTTCCTTATTTAAATAATCTAAAACTGTTTGATATTCCATTTTAAGAAGTGCTGACAACACTAAAGCCGTTTTTTCTTTATCAACTACATGTTGTGGATTATCAGGATCGGTAGTTCTTTTAGGATCTAAATAAGCAATTAAAGTATAACTTGATACATCTTGGGCTAAAATATTACTTGAGTTATCAAATATTGTTCCTCTATTAGCTTTTAAAATAGTGGTTTTCGTCGTTCTTTTATTTGCAAGTGCTTGAATATCTATATTATCAACAGTTGGTGATATAGCAATGTATGAGACTCTTACAATTAAAATTAAAAATAAAAAAAGAGCTGTTATTAAAAATAGATTACTAATTTTAACTTTATTCTCTTTTTTCATAGCTCCTCCTAATTAATATTTTTTATACTATCATTATCATAAATTAATCCTTCTTCTTGAATTACTTTTTGAATATTTTCTAAACTAGCAAGTTCATTTATTTTCATTTGTAAACTTTCATTTTCTTTTTCTTGAGTTGAAATTTTATTTTTAAGTTTTTCAACTTCATAATTCATCTTTGATAAAGTAGACTTTTCAAAAACAACAATTAAAGGAGAAACACAAATTAATAAAATAGTAATAGTATATAAAAATTTTTCAAAGTGAGATATCTTAACTTTTTTCTTTTTTTTCATGATTCTCCTATCTTATTCTTTCTATTACTCTTAGTTTACTCGAGTGACTTCTTGTGTTTTCCTTTAATTCCTCATCACTTGGTAAAATTACTTTTTCATTTACAAGTTTAAATTTAGGTAAATACTCATCTGGTATTTCAGGTAACCCTTTAACTAATTTATCAACTTGAGTTACTTCTTTAAAAACATTTTTAACAATTCTATCTTCTAAAGAGTGAAAAGTAATAACAACAACACGACCTCCAATACTTAACATATCTAAAGCATTTTTTAAACTTTCTTCAAGAATTGCTAATTCATGATTAACTTCAATTCTAATTGCTTGAAAAGTTTTCGTTGCCGGATTTTTTTCAAATTGTTTTTTTAAAGGAATACTTTTTTTAATTATTTCCAAAAGTTCAAATGTTGTTTCAATTTTTTTGTTTTGTCTTTCTTTGACAATATTTTTAGCAATATTTTTTGCAAATTTTTCTTCTCCATAAGTAAAAATTATTTTTGCTAAATCTTTTTCACTGTATTCATTTACAACTTCATAAGCAGATAGTTTGTTATCTAAATCCATTCGCATATCAAGACGTGAATCAAATCTATAACTAAATCCTCTATCTTTATTATCAAGTTGTGGTGAACTTACTCCAAGATCAAATAAGATTCCATCAACACCCTTAATATCTCTTTTTATAAGTTCATCTTTCATGTATAAAAAATTACTCTTGATTACTTCAAAATTACTTCCTATTTGACTAAGTTTATCAATACTATAATTAATAGCATTGATATCTTGATCGAAGGCGAATATAAAACCCCTTTTAACTCGCTTTAAAATTTCACTGGTATGTCCTGCATAACCCATTGTACAATCTACATAAGTTCCCGTATCCTTCAAATTAAGATAATTTATAACCTCTTTTAACATAACACTATAATGCATAACTTCCTCCTAATTCGAATTAAATAAATTTACTGAAATTTCTGATAAATCACGAAAATTTAAGTCCATAAAATTATTCCAATTGTCTTTTGACCAAATCTCTACTCTATTTAAAACCCCTACTAAAACTACTTCTTTTTGAAGACTTGCATATTCTTTTAAAAACGACGGAATAATTATGCGACCCTGTTTATCAAATTCCAAAGTAGTAGCACCAGATAACATAAATCTTATAAAATTACGTGATTCTTTTTCTGTAAATGGTAAAGTATTTAACTCTTTAGTTAAATTTAAAAAAGTTTCATAAGGATAAACAAATAAAGAACTATCTAGTCCTCTAGTTAGAACAATTTTCTCTCCAAGTAAATCTCTAAACTTTGAAGGAATAACAACTCTTCCTTTTAAATCAATGTTGTTATGATACTCACCCATTAACATACTTATTCACCACTTTTCCCCACTTCGTGCCTACTTCAGTATTAATTATAGTAAAATTTCTTTTATTTGTAAATAAAAATACTTATTTTCTAAAAAAATTTTACATAATTTCTGTAAAAGATATCATAATATATTTGAAAGGATGATAAAATGGACGATATAAAAATAAGAGATTATATAATTAATAATTTTAAAGATGATGATTGTGACACTATTAAAAGAGCAATTGAAGAAAGTATCAAAGAACAAGATGAAGTAACCTTGCCAGGTATGGGAGTATTCTTTGAAATCATCTGGAATGATTCAAATGAAGATGAAAAAGAGAAAATATTAAAAAAACTTAAAAATCGTTTTCAAAAAAAAGTTGATTAATTTTAACTTTTTTTTATTATATTTTAATATTTAAATTTATTTTGAATAAGTTTTAATTAGGTGATAATATGTTAAATGACCAAGAATTTGTTCAAGAATCTTTAATAACTAATTTATATTATTTAAGAACCCTTAGAGAATACTGTGCAAGAATTCAAGTTTCTTTTCCTTTAAAATTTGAGGAGTACCGAAAAAAAAGTGAAGAACTTGCTAAAAGATGTGAAAGTATAGGTTCTCGTTTAATTAATTTAAGTGATGGATATATTCCAGAATCTATTTTAGAAAGTGGTATTTTTACAACTCCTTATACTCTTGAAGCTGAACTTTTAACAGAAAAATTATTTGATATCGATATTAATACTGATTTAACTCGTGAAGAATTAAATATCAAACCAGGAAGTAATACTCCAACAGAAGAAGTTGTTTTAGAAATTGAAAATATAAACCGAGAAATAATAACTTTAGCAAATGATTTTGTTGAATTTGCAACAAATATATCTACGGACATGAAAGATCAAGAATTATTTGCTTTTTACTATAAAAGTTTAAATAATTATATGATTGAAGAAATTAAAGTATATATATATAATCTTGAAAGATTAAATCAAAAAAGTGGTTTGAATCCTAGTTTTGTAAGTGATTTAGAATACTGGTCAAATTCTTTCTTATATGGTATTTCTACATTTATAAGAGGAGAAATTGATCCAGTTTACATCGATATCTTTAATGAAGCATATAATTTTTCCGAAGAATTTAAAAATATTGCTCTTGAATACGAAAATGTTGTTTTAACTCCGGAAAATCAAAAGAATATGACTAAAAACAGTTTAGAACTAGCCCGTCGTTTTAAAACTTTTCTTGAATCTTTAATGGATAAATTATTAAAAAAAGAGATATATTTTATCTCTGCTCCAATTACTAAAGACAATGCTCTAACTGCTGTTAATTTCTTTATTTTTAATCTTTTAAGAAATCAAGAAATTGAAAAAAATTTATAATTCATCATCAAAGTCTTCAGGTTTAATTTCATTTAATTTTTTAAGTTCAATATTTTTTAATTTATATTTATCAAGAATTATTTCAATAAAAGTATCTAATTTTTTTAAGTCTTCTTTTTGGATTAAGAAATTGATATTTAAAGTTGTTTCTTTTAAATTATTGCGAATATTGGTATTATTAATTTCTGTATCATTAGAAATCAAAAATTCATTGATTTCTTTTTTTATGATTTTAATATCTTTATTAATTCCCGTAATAATTAATTGATAATTAATTTTTGAGTTTTTATTATCACTTAGATTATTTATTAGTTTATTGATATATCTTAAGATAATATTTGCAAATAAAATTATAAAAGTTCCAAGGATTGCTTCACTTATAGCCCCTCCGGCACATAAAACCCCAATGGCGGCATCACACCATAAAGTTGCTGCGGTTGTTAAGCCACGAATTTTTTTACCATCTTTTAAAATTACTCCAGCTCCAAGAAAACCAATTCCGGTTACTACTTGACTAGCAATTCTTGAAATATCTGTTGAACCAACTGAAAATGAGAATGTTACAAATAAAAATGCTCCAAGACTAACTAATATAGTTGTTCGAAGTCCAATTATTCTTTTTCGATATTGCCTCTCAAATCCAATAAAAAAACTAAGTAAAAAACAAATTGATAAATTAAATAAAAATTCATAATTCATATAACCACTCCTATTATGATTTAATTTTATCAAATAATCACAAAATTGCAAGAAAAAATAGTTTATTTTTTTCTAAACTATTTTCTTTATTAAAATTTTATTCGCTCTTCTACGTATTTAACAACTTCATCGACATTTAATGTAATTTGTTCCATTGTATCACGATTTCTTAAAGTAACTGTGTTGTTATTTAATGTTTCATCATCTATTGTTATACAATATGGAGTTCCAATTGCATCTGCTCTTCTATAACGTTTACCAATATTAGCTGATTCATCGTAACTTGTCATAAAGTGATTTGATAATTCCTTATATATTTCTAAAGCCTTTTCACTATGATTTTTCTTAATTAACGGAAGTACACATACTTTATATGGAGCAAGGTATGGAGATAATTTTAATACTTCTCTTTCTGCCCCATCTGCAAGAACTTCTTTTTGATATGCTTCAAATAATAAGGCTAATACAGTTCTATCAAGTCCATATGTTGATTCAATTATATATGGGATATATTTTTCGTTTGTTGTAGGATCAAGATACATCATTGATTCACCACTGTATTCTTGATGACGGGTTAAATCGAAATCAGTACGGTTATGCGTTCCATTTATTTCCCCCCAACCAAATGGAAATTTATATTCAATATCACAGGCAGATTTTGCATAATGAGCAAGTTTTTCATGATCATGGAAACGAAGTTTCTCTTCTGGTAATCCTAAATCTATATAGAATTTTTTTCCATATTCTTTAAAATATTCATATAATTCTGTGTCTTCCCCTTCCTTACAGAAAGTTTGATATTCCATTTGTTCAAATTCAATTGTTCTAAAAGTAAAGTTACCAGGTGTAATTTCATTTCTAAATGCTTTTCCGATTTGTCCAATTGAAAAAGGTAATTTTGCTCGCATACTTCTTTGAACATTTAAATAGTTTACATACTCACCTTGAGCATTTTCTGGTCTTAAGTAAACTACACTTTTAGAATCCTTTGTTACTCCTCTATAGGTTTCAAACATAAGTTTAAATTGACGAATTTCTGTGAAATCACATTTACCACATTTTGGACAAGGAACATTGTTTTCCTTAATATAAGCAAGTAACTCATCATTTGACATCTTATCTCCAATACTTGAATTTGTATAATCATTGATTAGATTATCAGCACGATGTCTTGTTTTACAACTTCTACAATCAGTTAATGGATCTGCAAATGATTCAACATGACCAGACGCTTCCCAAACACGTGGATGCATTAAAATATCAGCATCTACTTCATAAGCATTAGGACGTTCTTGAATAAATCTTTTTCTCCAAGCATCTTTAACATTATTTTTAAGCCTTGATCCAAGTGGTCCATAGTCCCAAGTATTTGCAAGTCCTCCATAAATTTCACTTCCTTGGAATATAAATCCATATTGTTTACAGTAATTAACTAAATCTTCCATTTTCATATTTTCTTCCTCCTTAATTAAAAAATAAAAAAGGAATTCTTTTTACTTGTAAAGACGAGTATTACCCGCGGTTCCACTTTACTTATTCAAAAGAATCCCTTTATTTATATAACTGATAGGTTTCCAAGCCCGTCTTCGTTTTAATTACTATTATTATATAGTCTATTTTTTTATTTGACAAGTACTTTTAACTATTTTTTACTTTATTTTTGACTTAGCAAATTTAAATCCTCATATAATTCCTTGAAATTATATATTCTTTTAATTCTATTATTCTGAAGATAATTATCAACATTATCCATAATATAGACTTTAACATTACTAAGTTCTGCTACATCTAAACAATTACTTGGCATATCATCAATAAAAATAGATACATTTTCTTTCTCACAAATTACTTTTTTATCTTTTCCATTAACAACCAATTTTGTATAAGGAATTTGATTTGAATCTAACCATTTTTTTGTAAATTCATATGGATTATCATAATTTTTAGAACTTCTTGCAGTAATAATAATAATTTTATAGCCTAAATCAATAAGTTTTGTTAAAACTTCTCTGGCATCACTTCTAACTTTAGCATTTTCAACTATTTTAATTCGATAATTTTTAAAAAATTCATCTAACTCATCCTTTGTAAGACCATATTTTTCGCCTACTAAATATTTCGTTTCATCGATTATTTTTAATCCCTTTTCTTTAGCAAATTTAAAAGCACTTTCATGCATTGAATCACGAATATCTGTAATGGTATCATCTAAATCAATTCCGATTATTTTATTTTGCATATTTCTCCTATAAAAAAATCTAAAGGGAAAACCGATAGATTTTTATTCTTCATTTATTTCTTTAATTTTGGCTTCAATTCTTTTTGCATATTCTAAAGATGTATCATATTCAAAAGTTAAGACTGGCGTATGACGTATCTCAACTCTTTTAGATACTTCACCTCTTAAATATGAAGCACTTTCTTTTAATTCTTTTAAAACGAGATTTTGATCTTCATTGAAACATGTGAAATAAACTTTAGCATAACTTAAATCATTGGTAATATTAACTCCTGTTACAACAACACTTTTTAATATTTGGTTTTTAACTTCAGTTCCAAATATTATATTAAGTTGTTCCATAAAAGCATTATTAAGACGTTCTAATTTATGATTTTGCATTATTTTTTTACCTCTTTGTTTTCAAATGTTTCTATAATATCGCCTTCTTTTATATCTTGATAAGAATCAATTGTAATACCACAGTCATAACCGTTTTTAACTTCTTTAACGCTATCTTTTTCACGTTGAAGTGATCCGATTTTTCCTGTGTAAACAACTACACCATCACGAATAACACGAGCATTACTTTGATTTTTAATAGTTCCTTTTGTTACGTGAGACCCAGCAATATTACCAATTTTTGAAAACTTAAATATTTGTCTTACTTCCGCTTCACCAAGAATTACTTCCTCATATTCTGGATCAAGCATTCCTTTAATGGCATCTTCCATATCTTCAACAACTTTATAAATGATATTGTAAAGTCTAATATCAACATTTTTTTCTTTAGCAAAATCTAAAATTTTACTATTTGGACGAACATTAAAACCAATGATTAAGGCATTTGATGCATCGGCTAGGATTATATCACTTTCAGTTACAGCACCTACTCCACTTCTAATTACATTTACCCAAACTCCATCAATGTTTATTTTTGCTAGAGATTGTTTAACTGCTTCTTCACTACCTTTAACATCACATTTTAAAACAACGTTTATTTCTTTTTCTCCAGCTTCAACCATACTGAACAAATCATCTAAACTCATTCCAGCTTTATTGGTGTCAGCTTCTCGACTTCTTGTTTGTCTTTCAAGAGAAATTGAACGAGCTTCTTTTTCAGTTTCAAAAGCCATGAATTTATCTCCAGCAAGAGGTAAGTCATTTATACCAGTTATTTCAACAGGTGTTGATGGTAGAGCCGTTGTTATATTATTTCCACGATCATCTCTTAAAGTTCTAATTTTCCCATAACTTGTTCCAATTACAACCGGATCTCCAAGACGAAGAGTTCCACTTTGAACAAGAAGTGATACAATACTTCCAACTTTTTGATCATTTCGTGCTTCAAGTACGGTTCCGGTTGCATAACGATTAGGATTTGCTTTAAGTTCTGCCATTTCACTTACAAGTAAAAGGGTTTCCAAAAGTTCAGAGACTCCTTCTCCTTTTTTAGCTGAAATATTACATGTGATAATATCTCCACCGAATTTTTCAGGAACAAGTCCGTATTCAGTTAATTCTGTTAATACGCGATCAACATTAGCTTCAGGTAAATCAACTTTATTAACAGCTACAACAATTGGTACACCAGCAGCTTTTGCATGATCGATCGCTTCTTTAGTTTGTGGCATCACACCGTCATTTGCAGCTACGATTAAAACAACAATATCAGTTACACTAGCCCCACGAGAACGCATATGAGTAAATGCTTCATGTCCTGGAGTATCAATGAATGTTACTTTTTTACCATTAACATCAACTTGATAAGCCCCAATTGCTTGAGTAATTCCTCCAGCCTCTCCACTTGCAACACTTGTCTTTCTAATTGTATCTAGTAAAGTAGTTTTTCCATGATCAACATGCCCCATAATAGTTATTACTGGAGGACGAGATTCTAAGTCTGATTCACTATCAACTATTTCATAATGTTCAAAATTTGATTTATCAACACTTTCCTCATTTTTTAATTTTTTCGAATAATCAAGAAGTACAAGTTCAACTGTATCAAAAGTTAAATTTTGATTTAAATTAGCCATGATACCTAAATTAAATAACTTCTTTATAATTTCATTAGCAGGAACTTTTAATAAACTTGCAAGACTTGCTGGAGTCATTTTTTCATGATAAACAATAACATCATCACTTTCTTTGTTATCCATCAATTTATCACGATGTTTATAAATTTCTTTTCTTCCTTTTTGAAATTTAACTTTCGCATCATTTTTGTTATCAACTTTACTTTTTACTTTTTCTTTTTTAGAAGTTATATTATCTAAGTTAATATCAATTTTACTAATTAAATTATCAACTTTACTTTCTAATTCCTCATCTATTTCATAATCAGGATTTTCATTTTCTTTTAAAGAATCAAGTTCATTATCTAAAAGAATTATTTCATCATCAGTTAAAATATCATCTTCATTATTTTTTTTAATATTTAAGATTTCACACAAATTAATAATTTCTGATACTTCTTTATTAACATCTAATGCATACTCTAAAATACTCATACAACACCTCTTTCTTTTATTTATTATTTATTATTTATTATTACTTCTTTTATATTTTCATATACCGTGTCACTTATAGTTGTTTCTAAGTGACGTTCTAAAACTTTAGTTTTACGGGCTTTTTCTAAAGTTTCTAAATCACTTTTAATATATGCGCCTCGCCCATTTTTTTTACCAGTTAAATCCGCCTCTACAACACCTTCAGGGGTTCTTACAATTCGAAGAAGAGAACGTTTTTCTAATTTTTCATGTGTAACTACACAGGTTCTCATAGGTATTTTTTTAACTTTCATAAGCCACCTATTGAATTTTAATTCCTAATTCTTTGGCATCTTCTTCTTTTTTTATATCAAGTTTATATCTTGTTAGACGACTCGCAAGTTTAGCGTTGATACCTTTTTTACCAATTGCAAGTGAGAAATTTTCATTATCGGCAACAACAATTGCCTCATTTTTCTTAGGATCAGTTATTAATACAGTTACATTTTTAGCTGGTGCTAATGCATTTTCAATGAATATTTTAGGATCTTTATCATATCTAATTAAATCGATTTTTTCACCCTTTAATTCCTTGATTATGTTAGCAATTCTTGATCCTTTTTCGCCAATACAAGCTCCAATTGGATCAAAGTTTGCATTTTCTGAATATACAGCTACTTTACTACGAACTCCAGCTTCACGACTTACAGAGTGCATTAAAACTGTTCCATCTGCAAATTCTGGAATTTCATGTTCAAATAAACGTCTTACAAATCCATAATGACTACGACTTAATTTAATTAATAAATTACGTCCTGTGTTATCAATTTTTACAACATAAACCCGAATACTTGATCCCATTTCAATTTTTTCACCTGGAATAATTTCTTTTTTAGGTAAAACCCCATTACTTCTTCCAAGATCAATATAATAGTTATCACTATCTTCAAGAGCAACTGTTCCAAGTAACATTTCGCCTTCTTTATCTTCGAAGTCAGCAATAATGCTACTTCTTTCAGCTTCACGAATTTTTTGAATAACTACTTGTTTAGCAGTAGATGTTGCAACCCTTGAAAAATCTGATTTTGGTGTAATTTCCGTGTCAATTGTATCACCAATTTCTAAAGTTCGATTAATTTTTCTTGCTTCGCTTAAAGTAATTTCAAGTTCTGGATTAACTTCTTTAACAAAAGCATTCCCCTCTTCATCAACACCTTCAAGTTCATCACTAATAACTGTTAAATATGAATAAACTTTAATACTTCCAGTTTCACGATTAATTAAAACTTTACTATTACTTTTTCCATAATTCTTTTTAAACGCTGTTGTTAAAGCAGTTTCCATTGCTTCAAAAACAATTTCTTTATCAATATTTTTTTCACTTACAATATTTTCAACAGCTTTTAAAAATTCTTTTGGATTCATTTCATTACTTGTTTCTTCTTTAATTTTTCTTCTCATCTAAATTACTCCCCTTACTTTTACCATATACTTCTAAAATATACTGTTCATTAATTAAATCTGCATTTTCAATAATTGGATCAATTATTTTAGTTGCTAGTACCACCTTATCAAGATCAATAATATCCTCGGAATCAAGACAAATTCTTAAGAAAGTTTGACTTCCTTCTTTTTCTAAGACAACACTATCAACTACCATATTCAATTCATCAAGTTTACCATCTAGTAATTCTTTAACCTTATCTTCCATACTCCTCCTTATTAAATTAAAGAGCAGGATCTCTCCCACTCAACTAATAACATTATACCATAGTTTCTTTTTAATTCAAGAAAAACTTGCATTTTTTTAGAAATCACATCTAATTTATTATTAAATAATATCTTTTTTTATTAAGATAAAAGCAACTATTAAAACTACTATCAAAATAAATATAATAATCAAAATAACTTTTAATTTAGAATTTTTCTCTTCAACAAAACTAGTATCACTTTGAATATCTTGCATACTCGAATCCTCTAAATCTCGACTTTCTTCTTCATCCTCTTTTTCTAAAATGTTTTTATCAATTAATTTAGTATCTAAAATAGGTTCTGCAAGAGGTGGGATAACTTTTGTATTGTCATCACTAGGTAATAAATCAGATAATAAAATTTCATTTTCTTTATCATTTTTTTGTTCTTTATTTTGATTTTCATTAATACTTTCAATTAAACTGTCAATTTCTAAATTATTAACTCCTATATCTAAACTTCTTTTTAATTTGTCATCTTTTTTATTTTTAATAACTTCTTCGATTAAGGAATTAATATCATAGTTTTTATCTTCATAATTATAATTTACTTCTTTAATAGAATTAACCGGTTTAGTTTCTTCAACTTTTTCTTCAACATCACTTTTAACAACATCTTTTAAACTATTAATATCAACATAAACATTGTTTAAATAAACATCTGTATATAATTCTTGATTTTTATTTGTTCTTGTTTGCTTAGTTTCATTATTATTTTCTATATTCTCATAACGATCCATTCGCATTATTAATCACCTACTATCAATAATATCTTATCATAATTTATAAATAATTAATAGAGATTTTGGATTTTTTTTAATTTTCGATTTTTTAGAATATATAAAAGAGATTAAGATTTACTTAACCTCATTGTATTCTGTAAGTTTTTCAAAAGTACGACGAACGGCTAGATCATATCCAACAAATTCACGACCACCAAATTCTTTTTCAATTTCTTCTTTTGTTGCATTATAAGTTTTAGCAGTTTCTTCTAAATATTCATCGATATCTTTATCTTCTACTTTAATTTCTTCAAGAGTCATAACTTCTTCTAAAATTAAACGATATAAAACATTTTTAAATGCTTCTTTTTCAAATTGTTCTCTTAAATCTTTTTCTGTTGTTTTAGTCATTGAATAGTAAAATTCAAGATTTACTCCTTGATGTTTGAAATTTTCTTCAGCTCTTTCCATTAAATGATCAATCTCTTCTTCAACCATTTCTTCAGGAATATCAACTTCTGTATTTTTAGCAATTGCATCCATTAATTCATCAATAAATTTGTTTTCAATATCAACTTTTTTATGAGTCTCAATGTGTTCTTTAATACTTTCTTTTAAAGTTTCTAAAGAGTTTACTCCTTCCATTCCAAGGTCTTCAAAGAATTCTTCATCTAATTCACGATTTTGTTTTGTTTTAATTTCATGAAGTTTGATTTTAAATACTGCTTCTTTTCCTTTTAAATTTTCGGCATGATAATCTTCTGGGAAAGTTACAGCAATATCTTTTTCACTTTCTTTTTCCATTCCGATTAATTGTTCTTCAAATCCTGGAATAAATGTTCCACTTCCAATTTCAAGGTCAGCGTTTTCTGCTTTGCCTCCTTCAAATGGTACACCATCAACTGATCCTTCATAATCAATAATAACAATATCACCGTTTTCTACTTTTCCATCTTTAACAACTAATTCTGCATAATGTTCTAGTAAATGTCCTACTTCATGATCGATTTCTTCATCAGTTACAACTAATTCATCTTTTTTAATTTTTAAATCTTTGTATTTTTTAATTTTTAATTCTGGTTTTGTTGTAATAGTGAAAACAAATTCAATTGCTTCTTCATTTACTTCTTTAATATCAAAAATTGGTTTTACAACTGGGATTAATTTACTATTCTCTAACGCTTTCATATAAGCTTCTTGTAATAACCCATCAGCTGCATCCATAAATAAAGATTCAACCCCATAATGTTTTACAAAAATATCATAAGGTGCTTTTCCTGGTCTAAAACCATCAATTTTTGCATTTTTATTATTTTTTTTATATGATTCTTCTAATGCTTTTTTCCATGTTTCACCATCAAATTTAATAACTACTTCATGTTTATTTTTATCATTTTTCTTTTCCATAATATATAATTTCCTCCATCAAGTCCATATTATATCTTATATTTTCGGACTTTTCAACACTTTTTTATTCTTATTTTATTCTAAAACGCTTTCTCTTTGAACTCTTTCAGAAAGCCATTTTTTAGATTCTTCAATGTCATTAAAATAAATTACTTTGTCTTTTAATTTCTCATAAGTTTCATTACCTTTTCCAAGGACTAAAACAATATCATTTTCTTCTGCTATATCAATGGCTCTTTTAATAGCAAGACTTCTATCAATTACAATTTCAAATTTATTTGTATCTTTAACTTCGGATACCATTTGATTTATGATGTCTCTTGGATCTTCTGATCGAGGATCTTCATAGGTAAAAATAGCATAGTCGGCATATTCTAAAACAGTACGCCCCATAATTGGACGTTTTTTATAATCGCGTTCTCCGGCTGATCCAATTACAACAATTGCCCGATTAACATTTAAAACACGAACAAACTCTAGAATAGATTGAATTCCATTAGGAGTATGCGCATAATCGACCATTACTTGGAAATTTTGGCCCATATCAATCATTTCAAGTCGTCCTGATACATCAATATTAATGGCATTATCAATTAAGTCATGAATATCAAAACCAAGAGATAAGCAAACTAAAAAGGCACACGCTAAATTATAAACATTAAACTGACCAAGTAAAGGAGAAGTAAATGTATATTCTTTCTTTTGATAAACAAATGTTACAATTGTATATCTTGGAGTAATTGAGTAATCTTTTATATATAAATCACTTTTAGGATCTTCTCCATAACTTAAACTATTTAAACTAGCCTCACTAAATTTTTCATGAAATTTATCATTCAAATTAACTATAAATTTTCCATTTGTTTGACTTGCAAGTTTTACTTTAGATTTTACATAGTTTTCAAAAGTTCCATGGATATTTATATGTTCCCAAGTAATATTAGTATACGCGCCGGCTGCAAATTCAAGACCTAAAAGTCGATCTCTAAAGAAACCTTCACTACTTGCTTCCATAACAACATATTCACATCCGGCTTCCGCAAATTCATAAAAATAACGATATAAAACTGTAGGATCTGGAGTTGAATTTGGAGAGTCTTTAGTAAATTTTTTGCAACTGCAACCATTAGTTCCAATATAACCACACCTATCACTTCCAATTAAATATTGAATACTAGTTGCGGTTGTGGTTTTCCCATCTGTTCCAGTTATACCAATTATTTTTAAATTTAAATTATCAAAATTATAAAATTTCCGACATAAATCTGGTAAAATTTTATTAGTATTCTTGACTTTTATATAAGGAACACTACATTCTATGTCTTTCTCACCAACAATACAACTCGCTCCATTTTTAATGGCTTCATCTATAAAATCATGTCTATCAGTATTTACTCCTTTAATACAAACAAACATGTCACCTTTTTCAATTTCTTTTGAATTGATTTTTATACTTTTAACTAATACATTTTCTTTTGTTTCAAATAATTCACTTAATTTCTTCATTCTATCACCAACTCTTTCATTATAACTTATTTTGTGATAAAATAATATAGTTAAATGAAAAAAAGAGGTAAAAAGATGAAAAAATATACATTAATTGGGGCAGGATCAGATTTAGGTGTTCATGTAGATGGTGCTAAACTTGGTCCAAAAGTTATTTTAGATAAATTAAATAAAGAAAATATCTTACTTGAACAAGATAAAAATATAAAAAAAAGTCAAGATAAAAATGATTTACGTAAGAATTTAGATGAATTAAATAAATTTAATAAAGAGTTATATAAAATTATAAAAAATGAAGATAATTCTTGTTTAACTATTGGAGGAGATCACAGTATTAGTATAGCATCAAGCCTTGCAAGTATAGAAAAACACGATAATTTAGGTTTAATTTGGATTGATTCTCACCTTGATTATAATACATTTAAAACAACTATAACCGGTAATTTACACGGACTTCCTCTTGCTTGTTTAAATGGGCTAAATCAAGAATTAAGCAAATTTCACGAAGGAAATTATTTCGATCCTAGAAAAACGGTTGTTATAGGTTACCGAGCTTTTGAAGAAAATGCAACTCAAGAAATTGAAAATATTAAAACTATGGGAGTAACTGTTTATACAACTAATGACTTAAAAGAATTTGGAATTAAGCGTATCTTTGATGAAGCATTTAAAATTGTTGGTAATAAGACAAATGGTCTTCATGTGAGTTTTGATCTTGATGTAATTGATCCACATATTGCCCCTGGAGTATCTGTTCCTGAAAGAGATGGAATTAATAAAAATGAGGTAAAAGAAATAATTAATTATTTAAATAGTAAGAAAGATTTGATTAAATCATTTGATTTAGTTGAATACAATCCTTTAAACGATAAAGATGATAAAACTTTAAAAATTGCTTTAGATATTATAAAAGAAATAGATAAGTAACCTATTTCTTTTTAAAATGAAACATTATTCTTAGGGTATTTAAAATGGTTAAAACGGTTAGACCAGTGTCTGCAAATACCGCAAACCACATTGATGAAAGACCAAAGATACTAAGTAGTAATATTAATGCTTTAACGCTTATTGCTCCTATTAAATTTTCCTTAATAATTTTATTTGTATATTGACTTATTTTAATTCCTTGTATAATTTTTTCCAAATCATCATTCATGATAACGATATCACTGGCTAAAATTGTAGAATCTGCCCCAATTCCTCCCATACTAATACCAATACCTGCTCTTTTTATAACTGGGGAATCATTGATACCATCACCAACAAAAGCAACTATCTCACCTTCTTCTTCAATTTTCTCATACATTTTATATTTATCTGTTGGAAGCATTTCAGAATAAACTGAATCAATTTCTAAAGACTCAGCAATTGACTTAGCAACTTCTTTTTTATCACCTGTGAACATATAAGTTTTAATATTTAAATCATGAAGTTCTTTAATTACTCGACTTGCATTTTCTTTTATTCCATCATCTATATAAATCGAGGCAATTAACTTGGAATTAATTTTTAAATCTAAGGATGTTTTATTTGAAGAGGAACCAAATTCAATTGTTTTTTTATTATATTTAAAACGAATTCCAAATCCTGTAATTTCTTCGTAATCAGTTACTTTTGAATTATCAATTTCTTTATCTGATAATTTCATAATTGACTTTGCAATTGGATGATTGGATAAAGATTCTCCATGTCTTAATATTTCAATTATCTCATCACGAGAATAAACATCATCTAAAACATCAATTTTTAAAACTTTAAAGGTTCCTGTTGTAATCGTTCCGGTTTTATCAAAGATTATTTTATTTAGATTACGTAAATTATCTAAGTAATTACTTCCTTTTATTAAAATACCCTTTTTACTAGCAACTCCAATTCCTGTAAAATATGATAAAGGAATGGATATGGCAATTGCACATGGACAAGCAATTACTAAAAATGTTAAAGCTCTGTAGATACTTTCTGAATAAGTAATATTTGCAAAAACTGGTAAAAGTAAAGCTGTTAAAATAGCAAGTAATAAAACCGTTGGCGTGTAAATTTTACTTAATTTGCTGACAGTTGTTTCAACTTTGGCTTTTTTATCTCCGGCACTTTCAACTAATTCTAAAATCTTCGAAACCATTGAATCTTTATATAAATTTAAAACTTTAATATAGATAACCTCATCTAAGTTTACAAAGCCTGATAAAACCTTCGTATCAACACTTGCTTCTAATAGTTCACTTTCCCCGGTTAAAGCACTGGTATCAAATTTAGTTTTTCCCGAAATAACTATTCCATCAACTGGTACTTTTTCACCTTTTTTAATACATAAAATATCATCTATTTTTACATCACTTACTTTAACTTTTTTGATTTTTTCGCCTACTTTTAAATTGGCATAATCTTGTTTAATTTCAAGTAAATCACTTACCGAATTTCTAGTTTTATTAATTGCCTTTTCTTCTAAAATTTTCCCAAGCATATATAAAGTGGCAACCATCATACCTTCTATGGATTCTCCTACTAAAAATGCTCCAATACAAGAAATTGTAATTAACATATTTTCATTGATAGTTTTACTTTTAATTAACATATTAATGGCTTTTTTAAATGGTTTATATAAAAGTAAAATATATGATACATAAAGAAATATTTCATGAAACTTAAAATTAAGACAACCAATTATTCCAAAGATAACCGAATTTATTAAAATACTAAAATGATATTCGCGAATATTTTCTTCGTTTTCTATAAGTCTTACATTAGGTTCGATTTCTTTAATAATTTTATTTATAACTTTAAAAGAATCTTTAATATTTGTTTCATAACTAATTTTTAAAGTAGCAAAGTTTAGAGTAACATTATGAAAATCTTTGTGGTCATTTAAAGTTTTTTCAATTTTTGCTGCACAATTTGGACAATCAAGTCCTTTTATTTTATAAATATACTTCATATTGACCTCCTTTAATCTATGTTTATTTTTATTTAAAAATTTTAAATATCTTGTTTTACTCTTTCCCTTTTCAATTTTACCATATTCCTTAATTATATGGTATACCGACAGTAAGTGTATGTCAAGAATATAAAAAATATTTTAGTAAAATTTTTCTTTAATTACTTGCTTATTTTTTTATTCCTTAATATAATTAAATTGGAGGTAATCATGAAAGTTAAAGTAGAAAAAGATTTATGTATCGGTTGTGGTGCTTGTCAAGCAATTTGTCCTGATGTATTTGAAATTGATGATGGACTTAGTAGTGTCGTTGTAGAAACTATTGATGATGAATTAAAAGATGATGTTATTGAAGCCGTTGAAAGTTGCCCAACTGAAGCAATTAAAAAAGAAGATTAAAAAAAATTGGTTTAAACGCCAATTTTTTCTTTTTTACTTCGTTTAAGTGATTTTATAAATTTCTTTTCCTCTTCTGATATTCGTTTAGAATCTACTATTTTTGATAAAGTTTTATTATAAATAAAATTATCTTCTATATTTACTAAGTAAATTAAAGTTTTTTCTTTATATTTAATATAAGAAATAGACATTAACCAAGCAATTGCCATTTTAACATAATAATCATCGGTTTTGATTTTAGAAATAATTTCTAAAGTTTTATCAATATAAATATCATGTAAATAATAATTTAGCATAATAATAATTCCACATCTTTTAATCCAATGATTCTTTGAATGAATTAGTTTTTTTGCATATTTAAATCCTTGTTCTTGGTTTTTATTAAATATTTTTAAATTTGAAACTAATAAATCAACATGAGCCCAGTTATTTATTTTTTTTAAGTACTCATTTAAGTAATTTGTTAATTCATCAAAGGGAATTTTTAAATAACTATAGATAAATCCTTCAATCATGATGGGTTCATATAAATTGGAATCATTTAATTTAATAAATTCTTGATAATTATTATTATTAATTTCTTTGGCTATTTTTTTTAACTCATTGGTTCTTATTCCAATTAAATTATCTGATGTAATGATTTTTTTATGAAAATCTTTGTATTTTAAATCTTCAAGAGTTATCAAGTAATTTAAAAATTCTTGATATTTTTCTTTGTTCCAACTACCTTCAAAGTTCACTGTAAATTCTCCAAAAAACTTGTTCCTAATTTTGATTCTAAATTAAAATTATCAGCTATTGTTGAACCAATTGATGCAAATGTTTCTAAATCACTTAGCCTAGTTGGGTTTTTGAAGTTTTTATTATAAATTAGAACTGGGGTCATTTCTCTTGTGTGATCAGTTCCTGTGTATGTTGGATCATTTCCGTGATCAGCGGTTATTATTAGTAAATCATCATCATTTAGAAGGTCTTTTATTTGATTTATGTTATCATCAACTTCTTTTAAAGCCTTCATATAACCAATTGGATCACGTCTGTGACCATATTTTGAATCAAAGTCATTTAAATTAGCAAAGCAAAGTCCTGTAAAATCTTCTTTTAATGCATCTTTGATTTTTTCTATTCCATCTGTGTTATCTTTTGTTTTAATTGATTTTGTTATACCTTGGTTATTGAAGATATCGCTTATTTTTCCAATGGCAATTACATCTAGTTTATTTTCTTTTAGAGTATCAAGTATCGTCTCTTCTGGGGGATTTAGAGCATAGTCATGACGATTACTTGTTCTTTCAAAGTTACCTGGTTCACCTATAAATGGTCTTGCTATAATACGCCCTACTTTCCATTCTTCTTTTAAAGTTATGTTTCTGGCTATTTCACATATTTTATATAATTCATCAAGTGGTATAACTTTTTCATGAGATGCAATTTGTAAAACTGAATCTGCGGATGTGTAAACAATGATATTTCCAGTTTTTATGTGTTCTTCGCCTAAATCTTCAATTATTTTAGTACCACTGGCACTTATATTTCCAATTACTTTTCTACCTGTTTTTAATTCTAGTTCTTTAATTAATTCCTCTGGAAAACCAGTTTCCGTGAATGTTTTTAAAGGTTTTTCAGTTTTTACGCCCATTAGTTCAAGATGTCCTGTTAAAGTATCTTTACCAAGACTTATACAATTGGCTCTTGTATAATATGAATCACTTTTATTTCTTTGATTTTTTATTAAATTGATAAGTCCCATTTTTTCTAAATTAGGAAGAGTTCCTTTTGTTTCTTCTAAAGTATGTAAAAGAGTATTAACATTATAATCTCCATATTTTTCTGAATCTAAACTCTTGCCTATACCTACTGAATCTAAAACTATCAAGAATATTCTTTTATATTTTTTATACATACATATCCTCCAAATTTATTATATATTATTTAATATTTAATTAGCAAGAAAAGATAAAAAAAAGACAATTTTTGACAGTCTATTTTTTTATTTTACATTTTGTATACAACTAAATAAATAGTTTTAATTTTTCTTTCTTTTTCAAGTAAACTCCTGTATAGGTTTCATAATATTCTTGAATAAACATGTTTAATTCTTCTTTGGTTTTTTGAGAAGTTATCTTTAATTTATCAATTTTTCTTATATCAATTTCTTGAAAAAGTTTTAAAAGTTTCATAGTATTTATGGAAAATAGATAACCATCTTGATAACATTTATTACAAACTACTCCACCCAATTTTAAATCATAAGTTAAAATATCTTTGGAATTGCAATTAAAACATTCGGAAAAATTAGGTTTTACTCCTAAATATTTTAAATATTTAATTTCTACGATGTTTAAAAGAATTTCTGGATCAAAATTGTCATTTATTTTTAGTAAAGTATTTTTTACTATTTCATAGATTTCTTTATCACTAGTCTCTTTTAAAAGACTTTTGGTGATATCTAATAAATAGGTTGCATAGTTCATTTTCTTTAAATCTGTTAAAATATTTTTTAAAGAATTAATGGGGGTTGCTTCAATTAAATTAGATATCCCTGATTCTTTATAAGTAATTGTGAAGTTAGCAAAAATTAGTTTCATACTAACTCCTCGCAATTTACTTTTTAAGGTTCTTGATCCTTTCGCGATAACTGAAATATAACCATGTTCTTTAGTTAAAATATTTAAAATTTTACTAGTTTCTCCGTAGTTTGTTTCATTTAGAATTATTCCCTCGATTGTTTCTTTCATTATTTATTCCTTTGTATTCATTATATAAAAGATAATATTTGATATTGCCAGTTTTTTTAAATAAATTCCATAATAAATTTTCCATTTGTATCACCATTTATATAATGTTAAGTTTTTTAAATTTTATTCAAAATCTAAATCATCTTTTAAACCTAATTCTTGTAAATACTTTTCACGATCACGCCAATTCTTGATCGTTTTAACATATAAAGATAAGTAAACTTTTTTATTAAAGTATTCTTCTAAATCAAGTCTTGCACTTGTTCCGATTTTTTTTAGCATATCGCCATTTTTACCGATGATAATTTTTTTTAGGTTGTCCCGATCAACAATGATTAAAACACCCATATTGATTATATTTTCTTCTTCTTCGTATTCTTCTAAATAACATGTAACTGAATGTGGTACTTCATCATTGGTTTCCCGAAGGATTTTTTCACGAACAAGTTCAGTTATTATCATAGAAGTTGGTTGATTGGTTATATAATTTTCATCATAGTAAGTTATATCATCATGTAAATATTTTTTAATTGTTTTTAATAAGGAGTCAATGTTGATATTTTTTATTGATGAAATGGGAATTATTTCTTTAAAGTCATATAGATTTTTTAATTTATCGATTTCTTTTAAAAGAATTTCTTTGTTTGGTATTTTATCAATTTTAGTTAATAGTAAAATTACATCTTTGTTTTCTTGTTTTAATTTTTCAAGAATAAATTGATCCCCTTTTCCAAAGCCTTCTTTGATATCAACTAAGAATAAAATTAGATCAATGTCATTGGTCATGGCATAGGCCTTTTTATTTAAAATAGTTCCTAGTTTATGTTTTGGTTTATGAATTCCTGGGGTGTCAACAAAAATAATTTGGGAATCATTATCGTTGTAAACTCCTTGAATGATATTTCTTGTTGTTCCGGATTTATCTGAGGTAATTGCTATGTGACGTTTTAAAATATTATTTAATAGCGTTGATTTACCAACATTTGGTCGTCCGACTATGCTTACAAATCCTGTTCTCATAGATTTTCCTCATTAAAAACATGGGGAGTTAATTCTTCTAGTGAATATTCTTCCATTTTATCTTTTGTGTATAAATATACTTTAGTATCAGGATTTAAAAATTCTATTAGGACTTGTCTACACATGAAACATGGAAAAGCAATTTTACTAGACGAATTCATGATATGGATTTCTTTAAAATCACCTTTTTTAAAACCGTTGGTAATCGCATTTAAAAGAGCATTTCTTTCAGCACAAATAGTTGCACCATAGGAAGCATTTTCAACGTTTACTCCTAAAAATTCTTGGTTATCATTTGTTTTAATGATACAACTAACCTTGAAATTAGAATAAGGTGCATAACTATTTTCTAATAATTTTTCTAATTTTTCTTTCATAGTTTAATCCCTTCTTTTTGATTTAAGTATTCTTTTACTGGTCCATATGACTTTCTGTGTTCTTTGATTATTCCATATTCTTGTATTGCTTCTAGGTGTTTTTTAGTTGGATATCCTTTATTATTTTTAAAATCATACATTGGATATTTATTATCGAGTTCAATTAACATTCTATCTCTTTCTACTTTGGCTATGACACTGGCAGCAGCAATGCTTAAACTTTTAGCATCGCCTTTTATAATTGAAGTAGATGGAATATTTATATCTAGTTTCATAGCATCGATTAGTAAATGTTCTGGCTGAATTTTTAAATTATTAATTGCTTGAAGCATAGCCTTTTTAGCTGCTTCATAGATATTTATTTCATCAATTACTTCTTCAGAAATAATTCCTACTCCAATTGCTAAAGCATCGCGTTTTAAAATATCGTAAAATTTTTCGCGTTTTTTTTCACTTAATTTCTTTGAATCTGTTAGACCTTCTAATTGATAATTAATTGGAAGAATCACACACGAAGCAACAACAGGACCAACAAGTGGACCTCTTCCTACTTCATCTACTCCCCCAATTAATTTAATACCTTCATTTATTAAAGATCTTTCATATACATATAAATCTTCCATTATAAATTACTTAGTTTATCTTTGATGATAACACTTACTTCTTTCATATCACATTTACCTTTTACAAGTGGAGTTAATTCTTTCATGATAAGTCCCATTTCTTTACTTGATGTTGGATTAACACTTAGAAATACTTCATCAATTATTTGGTTTAATTCATCAGTTGTTAATTGTTTTGGTAAATAGTTTTTTAAAAGTTCAATTTCTTTAGTTGTTTTTTCTATTAAGTCAAGACGATTTCCTTTTTTAAATTCTTCAATCGATTCTTTTCTTGTTTTTATTTGACGTGCTAAAACATCAATTGTAAGTTCATCAGTTATTTCAACTTTTTTATTGATGTGTTCTAGGTCAATTTCTCCTTTTACTCCTCTTAAAGTTTGAATTTTTAAAGTATCTTTTTCTTTCATACTTGTTACAATATCTTGTTTTATTTTATCATACATTTTAATCACCATCCATAGTTAATTATATATTAAATATTAAAAAAAGTATACAAAAACCAAGAATTTTTAATTGTTTCTTGATGTTTTAATGCTATAAAATAATATTTTCATAAATTAAAAGAAAAAAGACTATCACCATTGTGATTAGTCTCTATTGTTTTTTTCACGTTTACGAGCGTTTTTGATACCAGCTTTTTTAGCTTCACGTCTCTTTACACCAGGTTTGTCATAAGCTTCTCTTTTTTTGAATTCAGAAGGGATGCCATCTCGAGCAACTTTTTGTTTAAATTTTCTTAAAGCTCCGTCAAGATTACCGTTCCTAACAGCAACATGTGTCATTTTTTATTCCCTCCCTTCGTCATAAAATCAAATAAATTATATCAAAGTTGTTGAAAAAATTCAACAAAAATCGACATTTTTTATAAAATATTCTATGTTTTTTTTAAACTAGTGTGAATTAGGCAACGTTTTTTTGTGTTTTTAGTAGCAAGAGACGGTATAACTTTCGCTTTCTACTTCATAAGATTTCTCCTCCATAGACCAAATTCCGGTGGGCGACACCGTACTTATTTTTTTATTAAATATTTTTTAAAACTAATTCATATAATGCGCGAATAAACGTACCATAATATTTTCCTAAGTGGAAAATAAAATTGATTAATATAATAATAATTGGTATACTTATGATAGGAAAAACATAATTCATAAGTATTTTATTTTCTCTTAGAAGTTGCATAAATTACCACTTGAAACTCTTCTAATAGCGCCTCCAACAGCTTGACCTATTTCAAAAATTGGGGAAATAAAACCTTTTAAAGCACTAATAATTGCTCCAGTAAAATTAATTCCTCCTCCAATTATCTTTTTCATTTCTTCATTTTTTATTTCTAACATATTGTTTCTCCTTTCTTTATTTTTTTATTTGCATGATGGTGGTCTTACAAAGCCATCAAAAACTCCGGCTAAAAATGTTACAACAGCACCTATACCGAAGATTACCCATGGAGAAATTCCTCCACCAGTAATATTTAACATTTCTTTTTTTTCTAAAGTCATTTAAATTTCTCCTTTCATAGTATTTTTGATAAATTGAAATAGACTTTCTTCAAGATATATACAATTAAGTTTTAACTTGTCTCCTGGAATAGAAAATTGCTCTAAATTAATTAAAATTTGATATTTATCTTGAATTTTTTCTATTGCAATATTATCTTTGGTTATTTTTCTATCTAAAATTTTTAATTTGCTATCTATAATAGTTTTTACATCTAAATAACTTAAGTTGGTTATTTCTAAAATATTATTATTTAAAACTTTTCCTTCATATTCGAAGGTTACTTTGTTTTTCCAGCGAAATGATAGAAAAATAATAATTAAAGTTAAAATTATAATTAAAAATGCAGCTAAGAATTGTTTGCTATTTATTTTTAAACTAAATTTATCTAATGAATTAGTATTCATATATAACTCCTTTTTCAATTAAAACGAATCTTTGATATAAATCACGATTGTTGAATCGGTGACTGATAACGATTACAGTTTTATTTTTTAAATAATCAAAAATATTTTTTAATAGTTTTCGTTCGTTTTTAATGTCTATGGCACTGGTTGCTTCATCGAAGATATAAATATCACTATTTTTAGCTAAACATCTAGCAAGAAGTATTCTTTGTTTTTCCCCTCCTGACAAGAAACTTCCGTTATTATCGAGTAACATTTCGTCTTTTAAAATACTTCGGTTTATTATTTTATCAACTCCAGTTAATTTAATAATTTCCAGATACTTTTCATAGGAAATATTATTTTTCAAGACAATATTATTGTAGAGTGTATCAGTATAAATTATTTCATCCTGGGACATATAAGTAATTTTTTCACGGATATCAAGTAAATTATAAGTGTTTAAATCTCGGTTATCGATTAGAATATCACCTTCATAATCTTGAAAATACTTACAAATTAATTTCATTAAAGTACTTTTGCCTCCACCACTCTCACCATAGAAAAGAACGTGTTCTTTTTCTTTGATTTCTAATTTTTGGCAGTTTAGAATAGTATTTATTCCATTATAAGAATAATTTAAGTTATTAATTTTTATATTTCCTTTTAAATGCTTACTAAGGCTTCGTTTATCGAGATTTAATTTTTCACATTCAATATTTAATAATTCTTTTATTCTTATTAAAGATATACTACCTTCTTTAAATAATAATTGCAAATTACAAATATCTTGAATAGGATTTATATAATAACCTAATAAACTATTAAATACTAGTAGTCTCCCAAGAGTTAAATTATTATTTATAACTTCTCCTACTCCAAGAAAAATAATTATTAAAAGACCTAGTCCATAGATTAATTCTTTGAAGAATAACTCTTGATAATATGTTTTATTTAAATCAAAACTTTCGCTTTGAAAATCAGAATATTTAAAATCTAATTTATTGGCTACTTCGCTTTCAATTTGCATTCCTTTAATAGTATTAATTGAACTAATAGTTTCTATTAAGTGATTATTAACAATAGTTTCTTTTTCTTTTAGTATTTTAATTTTTTTAGTAATTAAAGTATTAAATGAAATAATGATAAGGAGGTAAAATATAGTCATTATTAAAGTAATGCAACTTAGTTTTAAACTTATTTTAAACATGAATATTAAAGTAATAACAATTAATACTAAATCAAGGGTTACTGTGATAAATAGTTTACTAATAACTTCGCGTATTTTAAAAATATCTTGAATTCTAGTTATAACATCTCCTTTGGTGCGATTTTTAAAATATAGATATGGAAGTTTGATAATGTGATTGTATACTTCACTTATTAAAGTCTTATCTAATTTATGATTAACGTAATTTACTAGGATATTTCGAAATAAATTTGTTAATTCTTTTAGAATGATGACTAATATTAATAGGTAAAAGATTAATTTAATTGTTTCTTTATTGTTATTTGAAATTAAAGGGATGAAAAATTGGAATTGGTAAGATAATAAAATATTACAAAGTGTGTATATTACCGAAAATATTAATAAAATTATTAATGTTATCTTGTACTCTTTTAATAAAGGAAAAAGGAGTTTAGAAAAACTTTTCTCTTTATTTTGTTTTAAAATCTCGTTTTTGGGTTTATAAAGCAAATAAACTTTGGTTGTTATTTTCATCCAGTCATTATATGATAACTTTTTGAAACCTCCATTAGGATCCATAATGGTGATTTCTTTTTCAGTTATTTTGGTAATGACAACAAAGTGACCATAACTTTTATTAATAATTACATGAGCTATAACCGGTAATTTGTCTTGTAATTCATTTAATTCTCCTTTTATTGCTTTAGATTCAAATCCTAATTTTTCACCTGCTTCAACTAAAGAATAAACTGATACTCCTTCTTTGGTAGTATTTGTTATTTCACGTAGATATTCTCTTGTTACATAGCCTTTATAATATCTTACTAGAGCCATTAGACAAGAGACGCCACAATCTTTTAAATCTGTTTGTTTGATATACATAATTTTCATCAATCACAACCTCCAATAATAATATAAACGTCTTTTTAGCATTTTTGTCTAAAAAGTGAAAAAAATTTTTTTCCTTATTTTTCAAGGGTTTAGAGAGGTCAAAAGGTGAACATTGTTCACCTTTTAGGTTTTTGTGATATAATAAGCACAGATTGGAGGAGTTATGTTAACAAAAAAACAGCAAATATTTTTGGATTTTATTATTACTTGTTATAAGATGACTCAAGAATTACCGACTATTGGTTTTTTAAAGAAGAATAGTAATTATAAATCTTATAATACAATTTATAAGTATTTAGAACAACTTGAAAAGAAGGAATATATAAAATTAGATGAAAAAAGGATTAAAGTTATTTATATTAAGGGTTGTTTAGAAAATAATCAATTTCTAAGTATTCCGATTATAAATGACAATCGCTTTGTAACTATTTCTAATGATAAATTTAAAAGCGATCGAGAATACATTGCTTTTCGTCTTACAAATAATAAATTAAATAGTTACTTATTAAAACCAAACGATATTTTAATATTTGAAAAAAATGAGAAAAAATTAAATAATAAATTTGTTTTAGTTTTAAAAAATAATAAATATCAAATCTTTAAATATATTAAAAAAGATGGTTTTATCCATCTTAAAAATGATATTAATTTAATTATTCTATCGCATGAGGTAATTATTGGTAAATGTGTTTATATGATTCGCGATATTATGGATTAAGTCTTGTTGGGCCACGGAATAAGAACATTGATTCTTTGACATTATTAACACCTAGAAGTAACATTGTTAATCTATCAACCCCGATTGCAAATCCTCCATGTGGTGGGCAACCATATTTAAAGAAATCTAAATAGAATTTAACGTCTTCTCCTAATCCTTTCTCTTCAGCAACTTTACATAAATTTTCATAACGATGTTCTCTTTGAGCACCAGTTGTTATTTCAACACCTCTCCAGATTAGATCGTATCCAAGTAATTTACCATTTTCATCTCGCATATGGTAGAAGGCACGTTTATCAGCTGGGAAGTCAACAACAAACATAAATTCGTGGTTGAATTTATCTTTTGCAAGTTTATATACAAGTTTTTCAGCTTCTGTTGTTAAATCAATTTGTTCAGATTCAGGTATTTCATAGCCGTATCTTTCTTTTAATTCTTTATATATTTCTTTTAAAGTCATTTTAGGAAATGGCAATGTAGGGATTTCTATTTCAACACCAAATAATTCTTTTACAGTATCTCCGTATATTTCTTTCGTTTTAGTTAGAGCGTATGTTAACATTTCCGCCTCAAAATCCATGACATCTTCATAAGAATCGATATAACTCATTTCAACATCAAAACTAGTGAATTCAGTTGCATGACGTGAAGTATTTGAATTTTCAGCTCTAAAACATGGAGCTACTTCAAATACTCTGTTGAAACCTGATGACATAGCCATTTGTTTATAAAATTGGGGACTTTGAGCAAGATAGGCTTTCTGATCAAAATATTTTACTTCAAAAACTTCGGATCCACTTTCACTTGCTGCTCCAATAAATTTTGGTGTGTGGATTTCTGTAAATTCGTTGTTATATAAAAATTCTCGCATATATCTTACTAATGTACTTTGAATTTGAAAAATTTTCATATTTTTTTCATTACGAAGATCGATAAAACGGTTATCTAGTCTTGTATCTAAATTAACATTCGCTAAATCATTGAAGTTAAATGGTAATTCAAGTCCAATTCGTTCACTTGTTACAGTAATGGAACTTGGAATTATTTCAAATCCATTTAATTTAACAGCTTCATTTTCAATAACTTTTCCTTTAACTTTAATAGTACTTTCAAGAGGTAATTTGCTAATTAACTCAACCATTTGTTGATTTTCTTCAAGGGATTTTTCAATTGTCATTTGTGCTTTTCCAGTGTTATCACGAATTACAACAAATTGAACCCATTTTTTATCTCTTATAGTATCAACAAAGCCTTGAAATTCAATTTCCTCTCCTAATTTTTCTTTTAAATTTTTTACATATAAGTTTTTCATTCTTCCTCCTATAAAAAAACTCTATTTCATAAGGACTAAAAGACTAAACTTTCAGCGGTACCACCTTATTTCATAGAGTTATGCAACTTTCTAGTTTTTAACGGATCTCTCCGGTTTGTTTTGATTTAATGTCTTCATTATTTATTCTTGTTAGTTTTCACCTTCCACTAACTCTCTTTAAAGAAATCAATAACTACTCCTTTAAATCAACAAATATGCTATTATCTTATTCTAAATTTTGACTTTTGTCAATTGAATTTAGAAATTTTTATAAAATCATTTTTAGAGATTTAATATTTTCTTCATTTACCATGATTTGATCTTCAAATCGATGATAATTAAAAATAAACCATTTATTCCAATTTTCTTGAGTATTATTAAGAACTAATTCTCTAATTAAAGTTCGGTATTTTTCTCTCATAGGATAATATGTTTTTGAAGCATATAAGGCTGGAGATGCTAAATTTTCATCAATATATTTCTTTGTACTATTATAAAGGGATACATATTGAAGCATTCTAGCAAATCTTGTATTTCCATCTTTAAATATTTGTAAACCAGCTACAAGACCATGAATTTTCAAAGGTTTTAAAAATGCTAACTCCATATCATCATCGTTTTGATTATATATTTCAAGTAATCTATCTACTGCTTCAGGTATAAATTTATAATCAATTGGTAAATATTCAATTTGTCTTTCTCCTTTATAGAAACTTCCAACAAAAGTTGTATTTTCGATTCGATATTCAAGATCATTTTCACTACTAGTTGTTTTATCAAGTAATCTTTGATGAATTTTTTGGAAATCTAAGCTATCAAGTGGTTCTTTTTTTTCGAGTAATTTATCTAGTGCTGGTTTTGATTTAGCAAGCATGTACATAGAAATTGTAAAAGGATTAACTTTTTCTAAAGTATGATTAGCAACTATTTCATCATGTTTTAAGGCTTTTAGAAATAAAGGTTGTAATTCTTCTGGTAATGTTTTTATATTTTCTAAATACTCACGATAAGTTTCTAAAAAGTATTTTTGAACTTCTAAAACTTCTTTTGAAAATTCTAAATTTTTAATATTGTCAATAAAATTTAAATCAACTACTTTATAGTTACCACTTAAATAAATTTCCTCCATTTGTTTTTGTATTAATTCTTTTATGTTCATAATAATTCCCTCTACATAAATTATTATATAAAAGAGAGTCCTTTGTCAATTTTAAGTGTAAATTATTTAACTATTTTTAATATATAAAAAATTGCTATAAGACAATAGCAATTAAATTTCCAGAACCACGATTAACTATCTTTGTTAAAGTTTGTTGAAGTTTAAACCGGATGTTTTCTGGCATTAGACTTATTTTAGATTGAATACCTTCTTGGACAATTACATCAAGACTACGTCCAAAGATTTCGCTTTTCCAAATGTTAGTTGGATCGTTTTCGTAATCTTTCATCAAGTGATTTATTAATTCTTTACTTTGCATTTCGCTTCCTATAATTGGTTCAAAAGTTGAATTAACATCTACTCTTATCATGTGAATTGATGGGGCTGTTGCTTTTAATTTAACACCAAAACGTGTTCCTTGTTTAGTAATTTCAGGGGTTGTTAATTTCATATCCTTTAATGTTGGAGTTGCAACACCATATCCTGTTTGTTTAACCATTTTAAGAGCATATTTAATTTGATCATATTCTTCTTTAGCAATAGAGTATTCTTGAAATAATTTTAATAATTCTTTTTTATTGGTTATATCAATACTGATGATTTCATTTAAAACTTGATTATATAAATAATCTGGTGCTTCAAGGGTTACAATTACTTCTCCAGTTGCTGGTGATACTTCTGATAAGTAGGCTTTTTCAATTTCTTTAGTTTCTGTAAAATGTTTAGTTATATGTTCAACATCTCTTAGTTTATCTATTTCAATTACACTTTCTTTAATTTTTTCTATATATAGTTTTTTTATAGGATGATTTGGTTTTAAAACAGCTATCCAATCTGGCATTTTTATTTTTACTTCTAAAATTGGAAATTCATATAAGGCTTCTCTCAAAATATCGTACATATCTTTTTCAGTCATTGTTTCAATTGAAATTGGCATGACTGGAACGTTGTATTTTTCATGAATTGATTCTGCTTGACGAATTGTATCTGGCAACATTGGATGTGTTGAATTTAATAGAACTATAAATGGTTTATTGATTTCTTTTAATTCTGTAATAACTCTTTCTTCAGCATTTTCATAATCACTTCTTTGAAATTCTCCAATTGAACCATCAGTTGTCACAACAATTCCGATGCTTGAATGTTCTTTAATAACTTTCTCTGTTCCAATTTCTGCTGCTTCGGAGAAGGGAATCATTTCATCATACCACGGAGTTTTTACCATTCTTGGTCCATTTTCATCTTCTATTCCTTTGGCATTTTCGATAATATAACCAACACAATCAATTAACCGAATTTTACAAGAAAAATCATCTATATTAATATCAACTGCATTATTAGGAACAAATTTGGGCTCGGTTGTCATTACAGTCTTACCGGCTGCACTTTGAGGAATTTCATCTAAACATCTTTTTTTCTCATATTCATCATTTATATTTGGAACAATTAAAGTTTCCACAACTTTTTTGATAAAGGTACTTTTCCCAGTTCGAACCCCTCCTACTACTCCTAAATAAACATCTCCACCAGATCGCATAGCTAAATTTTTAATAATTTCTTTTTTATCCATAAACACTTACCTTTCCATTCAATAAAGAATATGTATTTTAGGTTAAAGTAGAACAAAAAAAGATAATTTTTATTTTATTATCTTTATAATTTTTTAATATCATCAAAACCTAAAGCTTTATAAAACTCCATCGCTAAAAGACCTGGATAACCTTCAACTAGAGCTTGCTTAAAATCTTCCTTGTTAATTTTTGAATAATCTAAGTGATAATTAAATCTTTCTAAAGTATATTCTCTTAGAAATTCTCTTGTAGTTCGACTATTTCCATCACGAAACGGATGAACCCTTATTATTTCCCAATAAAAATTGGCTAAGTGATTTGCTAAATCAAACGAAGGATTAGGATTAACTTCTAAATTTCTATACTTAGTCAAAACTTCTTCTAGCTTTTTAGGAATTTCTTGAGGTGGAAGATAATAAGTTCTCCCTTTATACATAACAACATCGCGATAATTTCCAGCAAAATCATACAAGTCTTTAAATAAATATCTATGTAAGTCACATAAATGTTTAGAGTCATAATTACCAAAATTTGTTTTTAACGCTAATTCTTTCATTTTCGAAAGAATTATTTCTTCTTCCTTTTTTATCAATTCCTTCGGATCAGTTATTCCAAATTTATTTTTTAGAATATTGGTTCCTGGGATTACATATTTTGCAAATTCAACCATTTTACCTCCTATAAATATTATTACAATCTGCATTCATACAACAATTTTCGATGATTTTTTGATAAATTTTTTCAATATTCTCATCAGTTATATCAGATTGTTCTATACCGCTATTACATTCAAGACCAAGACTTCCAAGAGTTGTTCTGATAGCCATTAAGATCTTTTTCTTTTCTTCCAGTTTTATTTTTTCTACTTCATTCATACTACACCACTAGGTAATTATATCACAAAAAGAGAAAAATAATCATAATTTGACTATTTTTAGCCATATTTTAACTAATAATTATTTAACAACAAGTTCAATTTCACTTAAAAAGAAATAATCTCCAGTTTTAAAGTCACATACAAAGAAATTCGAATCATATTTATTTAAAAAATTAAAGAAAGTTGAATAAGAATTATTGCAATCTAAAACTAGATGACTTTTTTTTATTTTTAAAACACTTACTTCATCTTTATATAAGTTATTAATGATATGTTCATTATCGATTTTTGTATATACTAAGTCATTATGCATTTTTAAATATAATTTGTTATTAAGTACTAAAGTATCCATACTAATACAAATTTGTTTAAATAAATTATAAGCATAAGTTAATTCATTTTCTTTCATTGAATAAATTCCATTTAATATTTTATATAGATTACTTGGACTTTCTTTGTATAAACTCATTAATTCTTCACGAATATTAAAAATATAAAATCTTCTCATTTAAATCACCAAAGTTAGTTTATAAAATTTATACTTAGAATTTTGTCGAATTGTGAAAAATTAGAAAAACTTTTAATAAAAAAAGAAACTATGCACGAGAAACATACTTTCCATCTTTACTTGATATTAAAACCATTTCATCTTGGTCTATAAACATAGGAACTTTAATAACTAAACCACTTTCAAGTTCTGCATCTTTCATAGCAGTTGAAGTTGTATTTCCTTTAACACCTGGTTCAGTGTGAACAACTTTCATATCAATTTTATCAGGTAAATTCATACCTAACATTTCACCTTCAAAAAACATAATATCAACATCTAAATTTTCTTTTAAAAGTTTAACATCGTCTCCAATTACACTTTTAGAAAGTTCAATTTGTTCATAATCGTTCATATTCATGAAATAATATAAATCGTTCATAGCGTATAAAAATTGCATTGGTTTCTTTTCAATTCTAGCTGCTTCAACTTTAACACCAGCATTAAATGTATATTCAGCAATTGATCCAGTTCTTAAATTTTTAAGTTTTGCTTTAACAATTGCAGCACCTTTACCTGGTTTTACGTGTTGAAAATCTAAAACTGAATAAATATTTCCTTCATGTTGAATAGTCATTCCTACTTTAAAATCATTTACATTTATCATATTTCCACCTAACTTATTATATTATTATTTCTTTTCTTTATGAACAGTATGTTTAGCGCAACGTTTACAAAATTTACTTAATTCTAAACGATCAGTAGTATTTTTAATATTTTTTTCTGTACGATAATTTTCTTCATTACATTCTGTACATACTAAGGTTTTTCTTTGTCTGTTACCAAGTTTAGCCATTTCCACTCCTCCTTTTGATATTCCCTTGTATTATAGCAAATAAATATTAGTTTTACAAGAGTTTTTTCATGCGATTTAAATGATTTGAATAAAATTATAAGATATTGTATAATGTTTTTAGGTGATTTTATGGATAAAATTGGAATAATTTGTGAGTATAATCCTTTTCATAATGGGCATATTTATCATTTAGAAAAGATAAAAAAGATGTTTCCCGATAGTTTTATAACGCTTGTTTTAAGTTCAAGTTTCACAGAACGTGGCGAATTTTCTTTTTTAACTAAATGGGATAAAACAAGAATTGCTCTTAAATATCAAGTTGATCTTATTATTGAACTCCCTTTTATCTTTGCAACTCAATCATCAGATAATTTTGCTTATTATGCGGTTAGCATTTTAGAATACCTTGATATGGATTATTTAGTTTTTGGATCAGAATCAGATGATGTTGATACTTTAAAAAATTTAGCAAGTACTATTCTTTATAATAATAAATATGATGAACTGGTTAAAAGTTATTTAGATCTTGGTAATAATTATCCAAGTAGTATTTCTAAAGCATTATACAATTTAACTGGTGTTAAAATTAGTAATTCCAATGATTTACTTGGACTTAGTTATGTTAAAACCATCATCATGAATGATTATAAAATTAAACCTTTAACAATAAAAAGAACTAATTCTTATTTAAATCAAGAATTAACTACGAATATTTCTAGTGCTACTAGTATTAGACTTGCCTATTTGAATAATGAAAATATTAAAAATTATATTCCCAAAGAAACATTTGAATTATTAAATATCAATAAAAATTATTTAGATAATTATTTTTACTTATTAAAATATAAATTAGTAAATGAGATAAATGAACTTGATAAATATTTAGATGTCACGGAAGGAATTGATAAGCGTATTAAAAAAGTAATTCTTGATATTGATAGTTACCAGGAATTACTTGAGAAAATTAAAACTAAAAGATATACTTATAATCGATTAAATCGAATGTTTTTACATATTTTAATGAATTTAAAAAAAGTTGATAATAAAGTTAGTATTAATTATTTAAGAGTACTTGGATTTAATCAAAAAGGAAGACTTTATTTAAAAACTATTAAAGAAAAACTTAATATTCCGATTGTTACTAACTATAAAGATAGTGATGACTTTGTTTTGAAATTTGAACTTAAAATAACTATTTTATATTTGAATATTATTAAAAGACCTGATTTAATAAAAGAAGAATTAAAATCTATTCCTATCAAAGATTATTAATTCTTTTTTTATAAACTTTTTCCTCGAAAAACATCTTCCGAGTCATCATGTGTATATGGAGGAACATAATAACTTTCTTTTTCTCCACCTTCTAAATAATGTTCTTCTACTACTTCATTTTTATACATTTGTTTATTAATTTTTATAATTGGAATATTTAATATTTTAGCAGCATTTATAGATCTTTCATCTATTTCATCAAAACAAACTACATATGATGGAGATATTCTTTGATACATCTTACTATCATCATTCATTCCCTTATAATCATTTACTATTTGGATTTCATTCAATGATTTCATTTTCTAAATAAACATTCATATTTTTATCAGAAATTAAACTATAGCAATTTCTTTCAAAAATGTTTAGATCAACTTGAACCGAATTTAAACAACTAACTAATGCTTTAAATGGCTCTCCATTATATTCATATACATCAACATTATATCGAGAAGATAATAAATTATTTTTTAAGTCTTTTATTTCATCAATTTTAATACAAGAAGCTTTTATTTCTTGATAAGCATTTTTCTTTAATCTATTAATATCATCATAAAAATTAGAAACAATATCTTGATCTTTATATTTAAAATAAATTTCTAATAAACTATCACTATTTAAATCAAATAAATTTAAAATTGTTTGATAAAATTTAATTTTTTCTTTATCTAATAAAGGTTTTTCTAAAGAAGCATTGTAAGATAATATTTCTGAAATATTCATACAAACATTTTTTATATTATCCTTAAATAATTTATCAATTATAATATTGGCTAAGATTTTTCTAGTTAGATCTTGATTATTTTTATCAGGAAATGCCAATTTATATTTATTTAAAAATATTTCATAAGGTTCTTTACTATCTTTTGGATTATTTTGATTATAATAACTTAAAGTTTTAGTATTTGAATCATATAAACTAATTATTTTTAAAAACAGCTCATCTTCTAATTTATAAAAGTAATCAGCATTATTATTTTTCTCGATTTTTTCAAGATTATCACGCATTTTAGTTAGATCAATTGATAAAACTGATTGAATAAAAAATTCTTTATTTTCATATTCAGAAGGATTTAAATCTAACCCATAACTATATAAATATCGAGAAATATCATTATTATTCAAAGGGATTACATTATTTTTTATATATTCCTCAATGACATCTCTTGAAAATCCTCTTAAAAGTACTCTCTTGGTTCTATTAGATAAATCTTCTTTTAAAATTTTCTCTTGTTTTTCTTTATCTTTAAGAGAAATACTAGCAACACTAAAAATAAAACTTTCGCTGTATTCAAGACTATTATTTTGAATATTTAATAATTTGTTATCAATATTTGTTAAAAAAGTAATTAATTCATTAAGAAAAAGTTTTTGATAATTTAAAAAGTTTTCATCTTTTAAAGTTAAGTTAGTGAGTTTTTTTTCATTAATTAATAAATCTAAATTTGTATTCCATAAATTAATAATAAAGTTTTTTATATTCGTTATATCATTAAATGTTTTTTTAGTGTCGATTATATCTTGAACTGTATTAGAAATTATTAATAGTAATTCTTTTTTATAAGGAATTTCTATATTTTGATTTAAAAAATTATTTTTAAATTCAATAATTGATTTTGTAAATAGTTCTCGATAATCAAAGGAATTTTCTTCAATATATTTAAATAATTTATAAACAAATTCATAATCGAAATCGAAATCAAAGTAAAACCATTTGGATTGTTCTATGAAAAAAATTAGTAAATCTTTATTGTTTAAAATATTTTCCATAAATTGATCTTTATTTTTAGCTATAAAGCAATCTATGTGTACATATTGATTGTTTTTATATTTATTTTTTATTCTTTTAATTAAATTTGAATCTATATAGAAATATAAATCACTGAAAGAATAAACTTCTAATATTTTTTCAAATTTCCAAATATCTTTTTCTTTTTCATCTAAAACAAATACTTTATTTAATATTTCTTTATCTTTTAATAAATTTAATTGGTCTTCTCGAGTTAATTGTTTCAAGTAATTTATAAATTCTTCATAAGTTAAATTTAATATTTCTTCTTTATTTATCATTTTTATTACCTACCTTCTTGGATGACATTTATAATATACATCTTTTATTTGATCAAGGGTTACATGGGTATAAATTCCGGTTGTTGAAATTGATGCGTGTCCTAATAATTCTTGAACCGTTAGAATATCGCAACCATTATTAAGTAAATGGGTTGCAAATGAATGTCTTAGCATATGGGGTGTTATGTGTTTTTTAAAACTTATTTTTTGAATTACTTTATTAAGTATATAACTAATTCCTGCGGTTGTTAGTTTTTCTCCTTTTTGATTTAAAATTAAATAGTTACTTTTCTTTTTATTTAAAGTATCATATATTTCTAAATATTCTTTTAATAAGTTTTTAACAACATCATTATAATAAACTATTCTTTCTTTATCACCTTTACCTAAAACTTTGATACTTTGATTATTAAAATCCAGATCATGTATTTTTATACTAATAAGTTCGGATACCCGAATACCTGTTGCATACATAAGTTCAAGTATTAACCTATCACGTAAATCATAATTAGTTTTAATATCTAAACTATGAAATATTAGAAGTAACTCATCATATGTTAAATATCTTGGTAACTTGGTTTCTTTTTTAGGTAAAGATACATAATTAAAAGGATTATAATTTATTATTTCTTCTAAATTTAAATATTTATAAAAACTTTTTAAACTACTAATATGTCTTCTTACACTTTTATTAGATAATTTATTTTTTTCAAAGTGTTCAAATAAATATCTTAAATCTTCATATTTAATAGTTTTATAATTAAGTCCTTCTTGTTTTAAAAAGGTAAAATAATCTCTTAAATCAAGTTCATAATTTTGAATTGTTTTTAAACTATAATTTTTATTATATTGTAAGTAATCTAAATACTTTTTTATTATTTCCATATTAATCACATATTAATTATATAAAAAGATAATAAATAAGACAAGAAAATCTAATTAATTTCTTTAATTCCTTCAAACATAAAAACCATTTTATCAATTATTTTATCAGTGTGAAAATGACCACAATACCATTTATTATAAGTTGTTTTTTCTTCGATTTTGTCTAGGAAATGTTCAAGACTTTGATCAACTGTCTTTTGGTTAACTCCTATGTGAAACATTTCATGAGGAAGATATTTAAATGGACATGTATGGGTTAAAATTATATCAACTTGATGGTTTAATTTTTCTAAATTTCTTAAAGTTTTACTTTTTATCAAATCATTTGGTTGTTCATCTTTAAACCAAGGATAACCTAAATTTATCATTTGGTCTTTATTAATTGTAAAGGCTCCTCCAAGGACTAAGACTTTTTGGTTATTGATGTTATAAATTTCTGAGTCTTTTAAAAATATTAAATTTGGATAATCAACTTCTTTATATATTGTTCCAGAAAACATTTTTTCTTCTTGGTAATTTTTAATATTTTCAGGTCTTTCTTCGTGATTACCATAGACAAGTAAAAAAGTAATTGGTAAATTAGTTAGTTTTTGTTTTAGTTTTTTATCAGATTCTCCCCAGTAATTAATACCAGCATCACCTAATATTATTAAATAATCTTCTTTGGTTGTTTTAAAATCATGACAAAATTTTTCGATACGACTAAAATCTCCATGCGTATCACCAGTGATATAAATCATCTAATCATCCCCTTTTTGCCTTGTATATTATACAACAAAAATTAAGAAAAAGAATAGTTTTTTAGGCTATTCTATTTGTTTTTTTTGACAAATTTAGTAAATTTTTCATATGTTGAGTTTTCTAAATTCGTACTATCTAATTTTTCAAACAAATTCTTTTGTTCACG
>JAFURC010000031.1 GCA_017472015.1 Bacilli bacterium | reverse complement strand
GTCGATTACTGATTGAACAACAATCATTTTGTTTAAATCTGTCATTGTATAATAATTTCCTTTCATAACTAATCTCACCACTAGTATTATGACCAATTACCTTATTGTATATTCAATGACATTTGCTTCAATTAATTACATTATGTTGAATTTTTATTATAAATAAATTATACTAATATTAGTATAGAGGGAATATAAAGGAAAAATAAAGTATGAAAAATGATAATATAAAAAATAAAAAAAATAAAACATTACTTATAATTGGTATAATAACGACAATATTATTATTAACCCTTGGAATAACATATGCAGCATTTGTATATCAAAAAACAGGTGATTATAATCAAGAAGTAGTTCTAGGTGATATCTATATGCATTACCAAGAAAAGAATCAATTACTACTTGAAAATGCCATGCCATCATCATTTAAGTTAAATACATTAAAACTACCAAGTGTAACAACAGGTTATAAAGTAAATCCAGTAATGAAAGAACAAGAACTAAATACATTAAGTAGATGTATGGGATATTTTTCAATGAAATTTGAGTTAGATGAAGGTTCAACATGGGAGAGTTTTTGTAAAGGAGAAGGAACAGAAAAATATGGAATGACTTTACAAGAATTTTTGAATGAAGAGTCAGGATGGGAAACGTTAAAAGTGGAAGGCGTAGATGATATTTATATTAAAGAAGGTGATATCTATAAACCAAATCCTATAATGCAAACGCAGGAAATACATGAATTAACAGCATGTAATGCTCGTGTTACTTGGTATAGTGGATTTCTTCCTATAATACCTAGTGAAATGGCTGCCGGGAATCCAGTTAGTTATTGTAGAGGAGAAACAACAAATGGTCAATCTTTCCAAAATGATATTAATAATGCTAGTGGTGATGGTGACTTAGTAGATTTGTTTGAATTAAAATCAATAATTAAAGATGGCGAAAAAAATATAGTAAATCCAGTAATGAAAACTCAAACATTTAGTGAAGAATTAACGAATTGTATGCTTGCAGTGTCATTTTCTCTTGGCTCTAATATAATTTTTTCAGATTCAACTTTAGAGAGTTATTGTAAAGGAGAAGGAACAACTAGTGATGGTAAAACATTTCAAGAATATTTAGATGGATTATCAATAGGAGCACCAGGAACTCAAGAATTATTAACCGTTAATGCAATATTAGAAGAAACATTACCAGAAGTAGAATATAGTTATACAAATTTAATAGTAAATCCAAATATGGAAGGAGAAGTACTTGAAAGTTGTAAAACAATAGTAGATGATTTATTAGCATCAACAACAACAAGGTATGCATTAGCACCTGATACACAAAGTAGTTCGGAAAATTTTTGTAAAGGAATTGGTCATCTTAGTACACGAAATTGGAATAAAACAATTGGTGACTTAGCAACTGATACTGCCTTTTTACAAGGAGATGGACATCAACTATTAAGAAGTGGAGTAGTATTAGCAAAAATAGAAAATTTACCATATTTTGAATTTACAATAAGTGGAAAGAATACTTATTCTAAAAAAGATATATATTATGATATAGTATTAAGTCATGGAGATAACCATGAAACAAGAACTGAAAGAATAAGAGATGATTTATTAAGATTTACATTAACAGAAGTAGATTCTAAGGGAAATGAAATACCTCTTGCAAATAATATTAGTTTAACCGATCTAAAAAATGGGGAACGTGTATATGTTGAAACAATACCTAAAAATACAATGGAAGAGATTAATAAAACCTATCGTTTATATATGAATATAGCAGGATCTACTAAAATATGTGGAGGAGAAGTTAATAGAAATTGTGATTACTACACTGATGCTGGTAAATCACCAAATTGGAATGATGTATTTGCAAGTGTAAAAGTAAATGTAACAGGTGATTTCACAGAAAAAAATTATAGATATTTTGTACATGATTTTAAAGAAGTAATAAATGATTATGATGGAACAAGTGTAACGGATGATGATGGAACTATCTATTTATCTGGTGAAGTTGATAAGATTAATTACAATTATGTATCATATTCTGGAAGACTTTGGAGAATAACGGCCATATATCCAGATGGAAGTATGAAATTAGTAACTGATGATATTGTTGATAATATGACTTGGGAATCAAGTGATTTAACATTTGCTAATTCGAACATTAAAACTTATTTAAATAATGATTTTTTAAATACTCTTGATAATTATCAAAATGTGATAGTAAGTAATTATAAATGGGATACTGCCTATTTTGTAACTTCACTTGAAATAGGTGATAATGATTATGTAACTGCACCAGTTGGACTTTTAAATTCTTATGAATATTCAAGAAGTTATCAAAATTTAGAAAAATATGTAAGTTGTCTTAACGAAAATGGTAGTAATAATTTAGGATGTGTTGTAGACACAGGGTATTTAGTAAAAGAAAATACTTCATGGTGGCTTTTAAATAATAAAGAAACATATATGTATGACAATCTCCTTCTTTTTGATTATGGAGTTATGGTAACAGGACCTGGTCATATGGGTGGTGATTTAATTTTAGCTTCATCCATTGTTGGAGTTCGTCCATCAATTGTATTAAAGCCCAAAGTTTTAATAAGCGATGGAGATGGAAGTTATGATAATCCTTATGTAATAAATACAGGAAATAATTAAAAATTATAAGCAAAAAAGTCATTTTTATGACTTTTTTGCTTTATATAAATAGAAAAGTATATTATAATTTATTTAGGTGTATTATGAAAAAAATATTGTTTATAGCAAATTCTGATCGTCATATTCTACTATGTCATATTCCTTATTTAAAGATGTTTAAAGAAAATGATTACACTGTTCATGTTGCAACGAATACAAATAATAAAATAGATTATTGTGATAAAAAAATAAAACTGAGTTTAACAAGAAAACCATTTTCTTTAAATAATATAAAGAGTATATTTGAAATACGAAGATTAGTTAAATGTGAAAACTATGATATAATTTCTTGTCATACTCCAATGGGAGGATTTTTAGGAAGAATAAGTGTTATTAATCAAAAGTTAAATACGAAAGTATTTTATACAGCTCATGGATTTCATTTTTATAAAGGATCTAAATTAATTAATTGGTTAATTTATTATCCTATAGAATTAATATTATCAAAATATACAACTTGTTTATTTACGATGAACATGGAAGATTATCAGTTAGCAAGTTCTAAATTTTCATGTGATACTTATAAAATAAATGGAATTGGATATGATGATACTAGATTAAGAGTAAAAACTAATTCTAATAAACTAAAAAAGAAATTAGATATTAAAGATGAATTTGTGGTTACTTATATAGCTGAAATATCTAAAAGAAAGAATCAAATTAACTTAGTTAAGAAATTAAATAAAATAGATTTAGAAAAAGAAAATATTAAAGTATTATTAATAGGAGATTCGATTATTAAAAATTTTTCTAAATATATTAAAAATAAAAATATAATTTATTTAGATTTTAAAAGTGATGTTGCATCTTACTTAAATATTAGTGATTTAGTAATTTCACCATCTAATCAAGAAGGATTACCACTTAATATTATGGAAGCAATGCATATGAATAAAATGGTAATTGCAACTAATATTCGTGGAAATAAAGATTTAATTATTAATAATCAAAATGGGATACTTGTTGATAATTTAGATGATTTAATTAAAGAAATTATTAATTATAAAAATAATGGTTTTAAAAATAATATAAATAATAATATGGATAAATATAAAATTGAAAATGTTATTAAAGATATTAAAAAAATATATAATAAATATTTAGAAAGTAGGTTAAAATGAGAAGTAAAATAATTGAATTTATAAGTTTTTTATTAATAATTTTATTATTTATTTTAATGAGTTTATCATCCATTAGAATAACTTATGGTACTTTTAGTTTAGATAGTTATTCAAATCATTTAATATTTCTTGGAGTTTTATCTTTAATAACTTATATCATAAGTAAAATCAAGAACTTTAAATTTAATAAATATGAAATAATAGTATTTATATTAATGATTTTATCTAGTTTATCTTTAATAAATGCTATTAGTATAGATGAAGCGTTATTTGGAAGATATGGAAGATATGAAGGATTATTTGTTATCTTAAGTTATTATATTTATATATTAATAGGAATGAATATTAAAAATAAAAAATATTTAAAAATAATTATATCTTTTATAATATTAATTGGTCTTATAAATGTATTCTATGGTTTATTACAAGTTGATATAATAAAAAATTTCTTTCTTGTTAAGAATAAATGGATCTATGCCAGAGGTTTTCTTGGAAATTCAATGTTTTATGGCACTCTTATGTCTATTTGTTATCCATTAGTTCTTGGAACTTTTCTAAAAACTGATAATATAATAAATAAAATAATTAGTTATATACTCGTATTAATATTTTCTTTAGGAGTTGTTATAAGTGGAAATATGAGCTCTTATGTAGCAGTTATTTTTACATTTTTGTTAATACTATTTGATTCTTTAAAATATTTAATAAAAAAGAATAAAGATGGTTTATATCAAGTTTTATTATTTATATTTAGTATTATATCATTTGTAACTATTTTATTATTTATAACGTTTTTTAATGATACTTTAAAAAGTGATTTATTAGAATTTAAAAATGAAACTACTAGTATTAGTCAAGGAGAAGTTAAAGAAGATTTTGGAACTGGAAGAATTTATATTTGGAAAAATACAATTTTAAAAATAAAAGAAAATCCTTATGGAATTGGAATAGATAATTTTTATAATGCTTTTTATCCACCTTTAATTGATTCAAGATCAGGTTTTCCTGTTGATAAAGCTCACAATGATTATTTACAAAAAATGTTATGTGAAGGAATTATACCAGGTACTTTATTTATAATATTATTATTAATTATTTTCTTTAAAAATTTATTTAAGCATAAAAATAATTTAAATTATGGTTTATTTTTAGCATTTACAAGTTATTCTATTCAAGCATTTTTTAATATTAGTATGACAAGAGTAGCACCTATTTATTTTATAATAATGGGTTTATTAATAAGTCAAGAAAAGGATAAAATTTATGAAAATTAGTATAATAGTTCCAGTTTATAATGTTTCTAATTATTTAAGAAAATGTTTAGAAAGTATTATTAATCAAACATATAAAAATATTGAAATAATTATTATTAATGATGGTTCAATTGATAATTCTTATGATATATGTTTAGAATATAAAGAAAAAGATAAAAGAATAAAATTAATTAATCAAGAAAATATGGGATTAAGTGGTGCAAGAAATACGGGTTTAAAATATGCAACTGGTGATTATATTTGGTTTATTGATAGTGATGATTATATAGAACTAAATAGTATAGAATTATTAATTCCTTATTTAAAAAAGTATGATATTGTAGTGTTTAATTATAATAATGTAAAAGATAATAGCATAACTAAAATAAAAAGTTTTTATGATTATAATCAAATAGAAGTTAAATACTTACTATCTCATTGTAATGCCTGGAATAAAATATTTAAAAAAGATATTTTAGATAAAGAATTATTTCCTAAAGGACATATCTATGAAGATTTATATTTAATACCAACTTTAATATTAAAAACTAAAAAAATAAAGTTTTTAGATGAATATTTATATAATTACGTTTATAGAAGTAAATCAATTAAAAATACTAAAAATAATTCTAATGATAGAATATATGCTTTAAATAATTTATATTTAAAATTAAATAAATTATATCCTAATGAAATAGAATATTTATATATTTATAATCTATTAATGACCTCTTTAATAGAAGAAGTTACTAATAATTGTAAACATGATTTAAAATATTTAAATAAGATTGTAAAAGAAAAATATCCTAAATATTATAAAAATATTTATTGGAATAAACTAGGTATTTTAAAAAGAATTTATTTAATTTTAATTTACTATAATATATTATTTATTCCAAGAATTATTACTTATTTAAAAATTAAAATCAAAAACTCTTGATTAATAAAGAAAAATATTATATTATTAATATGTAAAATAAAGAAAGGTAGTTGATTAGAGTGATTAAAGTTTTTTCAAAAAAAGTTACAAAATTTCTAAACAAAAAAGTTGACTCAGAGTCAACTGCGGGGGGGGTATAGTCCGCCAATTTTATTCTGATTTAATTATAAATTTGAATATTATTAATAGACGTATAAGAAGTGGTAGTATAATGAATATTATCATCTTTTTGTGCGTTTTTCTTTTATAAGAATGATAAAAATTATATTGAATTTTTATTATAAATAAATTATACTAATATTAGTATAGAGGGAATATAAAGGAGAAATAGAATATGAAAAATGATAATATAAAAAATAAGAAAAACAAAACATTACTTATAATTGGTATAATAACGACAATATTATTATTAACCCTTGGAATAACATATGCAGCATTTTCGTATATGCAAACAGGTGAGGATAATCACGAAGTAGTTTTAGGTGATATATACATGCATTATGGAGAAACTAATCAATTAATAATGGAAAATGTAATGCCAAGTTCTGAATATGATACAACAAATTACTTTGAGTTTACAATATCAGGAAAAAATACATATACAGAAAAAGATATCTATTATGAAATAGTTTTGAGTTATGGAAATAATCATGACACAAGAACAGAAAGAATCAAAGATGAATTATTAAGATTTACTTTGAAAGAGTTAAATGAGGATAATACAGAAACAACTTTAGTAGATAATATTACGTTATATGATTTAGCAACTGGTGATAGATTGTATGTTGAAACTATTGATAAAAATACTTTAACTGAAATAAATAAGACCTATAGATTATATGCATGGATAGATGAACATACAGCGATATGTGGTGGTGATGAAAGCGAAGTGTGTGATTATTACACTAATAATACTCCCAATTGGAATGATGTATTTGCAAGCATAAAGGTAAATGTAAGAGGAGATTTTCAAGAAAAGGATATAAGATTTTTAGCAGATACCTTTAGAAAAGTTGTAAATACTAAAACAGAAACAATTTTATTTGGAGATGATGGAACAATATATTTATCAGGATTAAGTGAAGAAGGTTTGGTAACTAGTGGTGAATCATTGGGATTAACAGAAGCAGTTGATTATAATTATGTATGGTATTCTGGTAAACTTTGGAGAATAACTGCTATTAATCCAGATGGAACCATAAAGATGATAACTGAAGATCCGGTGACAACAATCAATTGGGGAGCAGACGCTACATATGAAACAAGCTATGTAAGACAATGGTTAAACCAAGATTTTTTACAAACATTAAATAATTATGAAAATATAATTCAAACAGACTATGAATGGCTTGATAAATTTGAAGAACCAGTTGGTTTATTAACTTGTTCTGAGTATAGAGTAAGTTATGCAAAATTAAATGCTTATTTTTCTTATAGTCAAGCATATTTAAAAAATGGCACTTATTGGTTTGTATTAGAAGATATTGGTGCGTCTAACTTTAGAGTCGTTTACCCTAATGGAAGTGATATGGGATATAGTTCTGGTACTATAATAGCTAATGTTCGTCCAGCAATAAATATAGTGCCAACGATTGAAATATTAAGTGGAAATGGAACTAGAACTGCTCCTTATATATTAAAAGAAGAAAAGGGAGAAATTGTTAACAATACAACTTTAATTAATACAAGGCAAAGCGGAGAATATGTCAAAATCGAAAATGATGCGGATCTTGATAGAGTTTTTAGAATAGTTAATACTGAAATAGTAGATGAAAATTTAACAACTAAATTAGTAACTAATGATTATGTAAAAGATACAAACGATCTTGATTCAGATAGTAATATAACAGAATACTTGATAAAAAAATTTGGTTTAGTGACATCATGGACTGATGTTGATATATTGGATGAAACATATTGGAAAGGATATTTAAATAACACTTGGTTAAAAGGATTAGATCCAAATTATAATGAAGAGATAGAAGAATCAAGTATTTTGACTCAAGGAATTTATTATTTAGGTTATCATTCTGATGATACTAGTTATAAAGCAACAGTATGTAAAAAAGTAACAACTAAAGAAACAATAACTGATTGTATAAATAACAACAATGTTGTTGATAGTACATGGAAAGGCTATGTGGGACTACTTCGGGTAGGAGAAATGTTTGCAAGACAACCATCAAAATATATATCTTCAACTGTAATTAATATGTGGTCAATAACACCATATAATGATTCTGATGTACGTATGTTTCGATATGATGATGAATTAATTTCTCTGGAGCCTTCTTATAATCATGCTGCACGCCCAACCATTCATTTAAAATCTGAAATTGTAATTAAGTCTGGATCTGGAACGGAACAAGATCCATTCATCGTTGGACTACCTAGTTAAAAAGTCATTTTTATGACTTTTTTACTTTATATTAATAAAAAAAACATATATAATAAATATATAAAGGAAAAAGTTTATGAAAATTAGTATAATAGTACCAATTTATAATTCTTCTAAATATTTAAGAAAATGTTTAGATAGTATTATTAATCAAACATATAAAAATTTAGAAATAATTTTAATAGATGATAATTCAAGTGATAATTCTTATGATATTTGTTTAGAGTATAGAAAAAATGATAATAGAATAAAATTAATTAAAACTAAAGTTAATAAAGGAGTATCCGTTACTAGAAATATTGGTATTAAAAATGTAACATCTAATTATTTAACTTTCGTTGATAGTGATGATTATGTTGATTTAGATTATGTTGAAACTTTATATAATTTAATTCAAGAAGGAGATTATGACGTTTCAATAGTTGGTTATAAAAAAATAATTAATAATCAAGAATATTTTCTTTTTAAAGAAGAAAAATTAATTTTAAATCGAGAAGAAGCATTTAAATTTTTATTTAAAGATAATAATTTTACTACTGGAGTAGTTTGTAAATTATATAAAAAAGAATTATTTGATAATATTAAATTTCCTAAAAATAAAATTTATGAAGATATAGAAGTCGTAGGAAAAATTTTATTAAATGTTAATAAAGTTATATATCATTCAGTTAGTAAATATAATTATGTTATAAGATATGGTTCTTTATCATTTAGTTCTTATACTGATAGGGAATTAACAAGAATTAAGCACTCTAAAGAATTGATTGATCGTGTTATAAATTTATATCCTAATTTGAAAAAATATGCTAATATATTTTATCTTAATAATTTAATTGCTGTTTGTAATAAACAATTATTTATTAATATTTATAAATCTGATATTATTAAATTAACTAAAAAAGTTATTAAAGATAATATTATAAGTATTTTAACAAGTAATATAAGTTTTATAAAAAAAATTCAAATATTATTATTTTTAATGAATGTTAAATTATATAAATTAATTTATAGATTATTTAAGAAAGAGGAATTTGTATATGAAGATAATTAATAAAAGTATGGATTTAAAAGATTTAGAAACGAATGAAGCAAAAGCAGTAATCGAAGAATTAAAAGAATTAGAATATGAGTTTTCGAAAAATGGTTGTATTATTAGTTCATGGTATGGCGAATGTAATCCAACTAGTGAAAGTAAAAAATTAAGTATTTTAAATAGAGGATATAATTATAAACCTATTTTAGATTTAGAACTTGATTTTAAATACCCTAATTTTTTATTATGGGAGATATTTTGGGTAACTAGTAATTTAAATTTTCAAAAAGGTAACAAAGTATTGGATATTGGAGGAAGTTGTTCTTTGTTTTCCTTTTATTTAGCTAAGAAAGGCGTTAAAGTGGTGGCAATCGACTTGAATCAAGAAATTGTTGATGAAGCTAATAGAATTGCTAAAGTTATGAATTTAGATTATAAAGCGATTTGTATGGATGCTGAAGAATATTTAAGTAAAACAAAGGAGAAATTTGATTATATAACTTCTATTTGTGTTTTTGAACATATAGAACTTGAAAAACGTAAAAGAATTATTCGAAATATTCATAAGTGTTTAAAGAAAGATGGAAGAATTGCTTTTACCTTTGACTATAAAAATCCTTCAAAATTTGTAAATATTAATAATGAAAATGATATAAAAAATCAATTTTTATGTAACAAAAAATTATGTTTTTTAGAAAATCAAAATTTTTATGATAATAATGTTAGTTATTTAGTATCTGTTTTTTACGGGAGACCGGTTGCATGGCGTTATAAAATTCATTTAATTAAATTAAAAGAATTTCCAGTTTGGGAATTATTTAAAACAAAAAAAGAAAATGATTATACATTTGGCGCAATTTTTTTAAAAGTTAAATAAACTTATTATAGATTAAATATACAAATGTTAACTTTAAAAGTTGTCTTAAAAACGTGAAATAAGATTAAAAGTATCCTTCTTTTATTTTTTTGTATTCAAATTTTATTTTCTTGCATACATTAAAATGAGGAGGATTTATGTCTAGTTATAGAGAAATAGTTACAAAAGCTGTTTTAGGAAAAGGTAAGAAAATATTTAATCATACTAATTTTATTGAAGTTGAAAAAGCGCCTTCAAATGTCCTTGGTTGTTGGGTTATTAATCATAATTTTAAGGGAATTAAAGAAGGCGGTGTTATAACGGTTACCGGTAGTTATGATATAAATATTTGGTATTCTTATGAAAATGATACTAAAACAGATGTTGTAAAAGAAACATTTAATTATAAAGAAACTGTTAATATTCGTGAAAAAGAAGGTGTTGATTATACAGATGCTTCGATTATTGTTCGTAGTTTAAAAGATCCAGCTTGTAAAGAAGTAAGTGTAGATGGCAACAAAATCAATTATAAAGTAGAAGAAGAACTTGGTATTGAATTAGTAGGGGATACTAAAGTTAAAATTTTAGTTGATGATAATATGGATGATTGGGAAGAAATAGTTGATGAAAGTGAAGCCTTAAATAAAATTGAAGAAGAGGTTAATGAAAACTATTTAGATAGTGAAAAGTAAGAAAGTATCAAAAATTAATTAATTTTTGCTAATTTCTTTTTTTTATTTTCTTACTAAGATAATTCATACTAAATAACTATTATTTCATAACTTTCTTATTATATTTAAAAAAATTGCAAAAAAAATTTTTCACCCTAAAATTAGGAAATTACTTAATATTTAAAAATAATTTAAATTTTTCTCTTAGAAAATTTTTTGTTTTACTTTTAAAATCTCATGAAATCCTTATTTTATAAGGATTTTATAAGATTTGACATGCTCCAAATACTTTGTTATAGTCTCTATATCAGATCTGATTAATATATATTTGAAGGGAGAAATTAATGCTAGAAGAAGAAACAAAAGAAGAAAAAATTGAACTTTTACAAGTTAGAACCGATACCATTTTCCACGATCTATTCTGTCGGGAAGATATGGATACTTTAGAATGGGCAGTTTCAAAAATACTAGATTGTAAATATGAAGATATTCATGGAAAGGTAAAAGTAGCAAATATTAGATTAAGTCGCTTATATAAAAAAGAAAGAACCAAATATCTTGATTTATTAGTTGAATATAAAAATGAAAAAATAATAATTGAAATGAATAATAATACGGGAGGCATTCATACAAGAAATATTTTATATGCTTGTAATGTTTTAGTAAACAACTATCGAATAAAAGAAAAAAAAGATTTAGAAGATGATTATTATAAGAAAGTTATTAAAGTAGTTTTAGTTAATTTAAATTGGTTTAGGGGTAAATTAGGTGAGAAAATAGAACCTAAAAAAGTATATGAAATTCCTTATTCGGATTTAACTGATGATTATATTTTCAAAATGATTAATGCAAATCTTGATTATTATTCTAATATTTGTTATGATGATGTTAATCAAGCAGATAAACTATATAAGTTATTAACTATAACAAGGAAAGAAGATTTAAAGAAAATTATGGAAAGTGAGAAACTCTTAGATACTTATGGTAATAAACTTATGAAGTTATCGAAAAATTCAGATTATACGGAGGTTATTATGGATGAAATAGTTGAACAAAATGTTGCTAAACAAACAGCATATTTAATTGGTAAAAATGAAGGTATTGAACAAGGTATCGAACAAAAACAAGTTCAAATTATTCTTAATATGTATGAAAAAAAGATGAAATTATCTGATATTGCTAGTTTTACTGATTTGTCTATTCAAGAGGTTGAAAAGATTATTGATAATAATAAATAAAATAGTATTAAAAAGATAATTAATCAAGAAAAAAATTTAAAAAGGGTTATCGAAAAATAGTGAATTAATTTACGATAACTTCTTTTTTTTGCTATACTTATTTTGGTGATTTATTTGAAATATTTAAGTGAAGGGTACAGAAGCATTGTTTATTTGCATAATAATTATATAATTTTAAAAGGTAAGAATAAAGAATCTTATAATACTTATAAAAATGATTTAATTATTTTAAATAAAATATCTAAATATATTAAAAGTATTAAAATACCAAGTGAAGTAAAATTAATTAAAAGAAATTTAAATTATCCATATGGAGGTTTAAAATATAAATTAATTGAAGAAAATGTCTTTAATTATTTAAATAAAGATAAATATAATTTAGATAATATTGCTTTTAAATTAAGTAGTTTTTTAAATGAATTACATAGTATACCTATTAATTATAATAAAGAAGAAATAATAAATAAAGAAAAAGAATTAATTGAAAAAAATATAAAATTATTAGTCAATTATCTTGATTCTAATTATTTAGAAAAAATAAATAAATTTAAAAAAGAATATTATTCTTATTTTGAAACTTATTGTGATTATTCTTTAATACATGGTGATTTATGGTATGAAAATTATATTTTTTCAAATGATTTAGAATTAGTAGGGGTAATTGACTTTGAAAAGTCATGTATTTTTATGAGAGAATATGATTTTGTTCCTCTTTTATATATTGGAAATAATTTATTAGAAAAAACAATTAAACATTATAAATATGATTTTAATTTAAGATTAATTAATTTACTTTTTATAAGACGAGAGTTAGTAAGTTTTGAGTATATTTTAAATTATGAAAAAGAAGATACAAGTGAACAAATTGAAAAAATAATCGATAAAATAGATAGGTATTTATGAAACATAAAAAGTAATCTTGAAGATTAATAATAATTCTCCTCTTTTGTTTAAATCTAATAATTTTAATATTTTTAGATAATATTATATACAGGAGGTACTTGACAATATGTTAAAAAAAGTACTAGAATATATAACTAATTCATGCTATCATATAATTAAGATAGGTAAGTTAATGAGTGGAGGATATATGAATAAAGGTTATAGTGCTTTAGATATTGCAACGTGGTTTATTTACAAAAATAATGCTGAAAAAAAGGAGACTCAAGCAGTTAATGATTGTTATGAAGTATATGAGGATTTAACACATTTAAAATTACAAAAATTGCTATATTTTGCTCAAGGCATAAATTTGTCTAGGAATAATGAACCATTATTTAGTGAGGATATAGAAGCTTGGGAACATGGTCCAGTAGTAAAAAAAGTATTTGAAAAATTAAAAGGTAAAAAAAGGGAAGAGTTAGAATTAAGTGATGCGCCTTCTGGTGTCGATAGTGTACGAAAAATTGAATCAGATTCTAAGGTTCGTGAAATATTAATTATGACATATGACAATTTTGCTATTTATACTGCGTGGCAATTAAGAAATATGACACACGAAGTTGGTACACCTTGGTATCAAACCTATGTGCCAGGTAAAAATAAAAAAATTAGTTTGAATTTAATAAAAAAATATTTTGATAAAGAAGTAATGGAATAGAATTATGGGAAACAACAATAAGCAGGTTAAAAACAAAAAACTAATAAATAAACAATGCAGTAATTGTTTTAATCCAACATATTTGAAATTTAATTTTTCTTTTATTAATTATGAAGAAAATTTAAAAGATGAATATAAAATTCAATTGTTTAAGAGAATTAGAGAATTGTCAAATGTTCCTTATTTGGAAGTTGCTTCGTGGGGGAAAAATATAGGAATAGAAATAGAAAAAATCGATATAAAAAAAGAAATAGACAATCGCTTTTTTGAAGGAAATACTCATAGAAATTTTGATGATAAAAAATATGCTATTTTTAGGTTATATACCAATGACAATCCTATACTTGCCAGAGTTATCGGTAGGTTAATTAATCAAGTATTTTATATTTTTTTCATAGATATTGGTGGAAAATTATATAGTCACGGAAGATAATTTTTTTGTGCAATTCTATGATATCTTTATTGAATAGCGATATCATTATGTCTTCTATTACATTTCGTTTTTGCTAGTTTTTTACTTTTATTTGATAATTTATTTAATTCATTTCTATTAATTAAGAAAAGATGTGGTCAAAATGTGGTCAAATTAGTTTTATAGTATAATAAAACCCTTGATTTACAAGGGTTAAATAACAAATGGTGCCAAATGTAAGAATTGAACTTACCTCTGATGCTTACCATGCATCTGTTCTACCACTAAACTAAATTGGCATAATTATTTAAGTAAATAAATTTTATCTTTTTGACTATCAATTCCATTTACTTTATCATAATAATCAAAAATTTTCTTTAATTTTAAAATTGCTAAACTAGAAAGTTTACTATCAACATTAGAAGTAACTAATTCATAAATTTGTTCAATAGATAATTTATCGATTACACTAATTAAAATTGTATCTTCAATGTCTAAAGAAATAGGATGACGTCTAACAAGTTCTTCACGAGCAAGACTTGAAATTAAGTAATTACTATCTAAACATTTATAAACTAAATCGTTATCAGATAATATCATTAATTTATTTTTTAACATTAAAATAGTTTTATTAAACATATGTCACCTACATAAATATAATATACATAAAAAAAAACATTGTCAACACTTCACAATGTTTTTTAAACGTTTTATAACTTTTTTTTCAATTCTTGATATATATGATTGACTAATTCCTAAAACTTCTGCAACTTCTTTTTGCGTTTTCTCTTCATGATTATATAAACCATACCGCATAATAATAATTTCTTTATCCCTAGTTGATAATTTATCAATTTCTTCCATCATGAGTTTTTTGTTTAACTCATCTTCAAGTGGTTTAGTAACAACATCCGGATCAGTTCCTAAAACATCCTCTAAATGAAGTTCATTTCCATCAGCATCAAAACTTAAACTTTCATCAAAACTAATTTCGGTTTTTATCTTTTTATTTTTTCTTAAAAACATCAAGATTTCATTATCAATGCACCGACTAGCATAAGTTGCCAATTTAATATTTTTATCCATACTAAAGGTTTTAATACCTTTCATAAGACCAATGGTTCCAATTGATACCAAATCCTCTAAATCAACTCCGGTATTTTCATACTTTTTTGCTAAAAAAACTACGAGTCTTAAATTATGTTCAATTAACTTATCTCTTGCAAAGGAATCCCCATCACTTGCCATAACTAAATAATATTCTTCTTCTTCTTTTGATAAGGGAGGAGGTAATTTATCTGTTGCTCCAACATAAAATAAACTTGTAATATCATTAAATAAATTACTAATAAAACCTACTAAATTAAGTATTCCAATCATTTTAAATTTCCTTTCATATTACTATGTAAAATACAATTAATTCCATCAATTCTAAATTTATCATTAGATATACCAATTAAATAATTATTAAATTCATGTTTATCAACATAAACTTTATCAGGTTTTAAACATTTAACTAAACCCTTATGATTTAAACTTTCATATGGAGTATAAATAACATCTTCAAGTCTATAATTTATATTTAAATTAACTAAAATAATTCCCCGTTTTTTATAAGGATCATATAAATTATTACCAGTATCTAAATAACCATTCAAATGATAAACTTTTTTATTATAAACAATATCTACCATATGATAATTAGAATAATTATCTTTTAATTTTAAACTATTTTTTATATAAAAAATAATAATAATCGGACTGATAATTACTAAAACTAGATAATTAAAACTAAATCCATCTTGATACATCATAATACCCTTACTACTATATGAAAAAGAATTCCCTAGTAAATACATCCCACCTCCTAATATAATACTACTTAAATAAAAATATCCTAAATTAGTTAAAGTATATTTTAAATTTTTAAAAGAGAATGTTGATATGATCATTAAAATACTAACTAATATTTTAAAAAGAAATAATTCTATATTGTTTAAATTAAAAAATAATATAAAAATAGTTAAACCACCTATAATAGATCCTAAGATAATTCTTATAAATTTAATATTTCTTTTTAATAGGATAGAAAGTGACATAAGTAATAAAAAATCAAACCATATATTTATTAAAAATATTAAATCAAGATATAGTTTCATTTTATCACCTAGTTTAGTATAGTAAATTAAGTTTAAAAAATATGTCGAAAAAAAATGATAAGTTTATTTTTTCTTATCATCTAATTTTAAGTATTTATTAAGTTTAATTTTTTTAAATCTATTTTTAGTTTTATATTTTATATAAATGGGATATTTTTTAATATTATCAAATTCTTCTTTATCAAGTTTTATCTTTATTCGGTATTCTTTAACTTCAAAAGGTAATAAATTAACATATTTAAGTTTTTCATAAGTATTAGTTCCTGATATACTTTTCATTGTATCAGTTAAATTTAGGTAATGATTATTAATTAATTGATATTTAAATTTATTTTTTTTTAAAACACTTAAATTATAGACACTATTATAATTATTTTTATTATTAAATATTTGGAATATAAAATCAAGTTCTACGTGTTTGGTATCATTTCCTGTTTTATTAGTTAATTCATTCCAGTTATTTTTATTAATAACATTTATTTTCATTTTATAAATACTTAGATAAAGTTTTCCTTTTGTTTTAATTAAATCATATATAATAACTGTTAAAATAGATATTAAAATAATTGTTATAAGAACTTCTAAATCACTACTATAAAAATTTAGCATAATTTTCTCCTATAAAAAATGATTTATTTACAACTTAAATTAAGTATAACATTGATACTCATTTATGTAAACCTTGATTTACACTAATTTATTTGGTATAATATGCTAACAAAAAGAGGGGATTAACATGAATTTTGATAGTCAAAATGATAAAAAAAGATATATTGAGTTAATGAAATATTTTAGTCAAAAAATAGGCGAAGGAATTCAGTTTGAAACTTTACCTTTAAGTGAAGTAGATAAGTTGATGTATGAATTAGATCCAGAAATAAACTATATTGAAATGGATGAATATAATCATTTAAGATATTTAATTGATACTAGGCTATGTGATTATGAAAAAGAAATAATTTATATGACCTTTGGTTTTTATAATAGACATTATAATAAATATGAAATAGCAAGAAAATTAAAGATGACACCAACATATATTACTCAGTGTAGAAATAAAATACTTTTAAAATTAAAGAAATGGATATTGGAAGAGGATATAGTAAAAAAAAGTTCAAAATAGAACTTTAATTACTATTAATTATAACATTATAGGTTTTTCCTTGAGTAAATGAATTAGAACCAACTTTAACTTGACTATTTGGATTTAAATAACCAATTCCAGAGTTAACTGCTTGAAAACTAAAATTAAATTTAACTCCTGGACAAGCACTTTCAAGTTTGGATTTTAAAGTTTTTTTAGTTTGTTCAGGATTACCAAGAGATAGTAGACTACCATCTATTACAACTGTATAAGTTTTAGCAGGACCTTTGCTTAAAGTAATATTGACAACACTTCCTTTAATAATACTTCCGGTTTTATCTTGACTAATTGCGGTATCATATGCTTCATTTCGGTAATTATTATCATATTTAAAATTACATATTATTCCTAATGAATTGCAACTACTAGTAATTTGATTTTTAGATTTACCAGTAAATGATGGAACACTTACTTTTTCATATATTCCACTTGATAATGTTATTAAAACATTAGTTCCACTAGCAACAACACTTCCATTTGCTTTTGATTGTTTTAAGGCAATATCACGTTTAGTTGCTTCAGTGTATGATCCATATGTGAATGTACAACTTAAGTTTAAATCTTTACATTTAGTTTGAATAGTTGATTTACTCATTCCAACAAAGTTAGGAATAGTAACACTTTTTCCTTTAGAAATCGTGATAACAACTGTATCATTTTCCGTTAATTTACTATTTTCTTCGTGACTAGTTTTAATAATTTCTCCACTTTTAAACTCATTTGAAAATTCATAGATTTCTTCATAATTAACATTATTGTTATTAGCCCAAACTTTAAAGTCAGCCAGAGTTGTAATCTTTGGCATCGTCATACTTCCTTTAGAAATGGTGATTGTAATTACTTCGTCACTTGATACAATATCTCCTTTAACTTTATCAGTTGTAATTACTTTTCCAAGAGGAATTTCTTTATTATATTCTTCTAAATATTTGATTTTAATATTATTAAGAAGAGCCCATTTACTTATTTCAAGACTTGTCATATTACTTAAATCGGGAACAATTATTTCTTTTCCTTTTGATATAACCAAAGTAAGTTTATCAGTAACAATTTCATCAACTATATCTTGACTTATTATATAATCTTTTTCTACATCATTACTATATTCATATTTAATATCATATAAAATACTATTTCGTTTTAAATAAGAAGTTGCTTCAAATAAACTTAATCCTTTTAAATCTTTAACAGGAATACTTTCTGATTCAAGTCCTTTTGAAAAAATAAATTTAATTTCATCATTTCTTTTTAAAGAACCACTTCCAATTTGTTCTATAACTGTATCTTTGGTTTTATCAGATTCAATAAATTCAATGTAAACATTATTTAAATAATTTTCTTTTATATAATTAATTACTTCATCATAAGTTAAACCAGTTAAATTAGAAACTACTACTTCTTTATCATAATTAGGTCCATCTGAAATAGTTATTTTAAATGTTTTAATATCACTTATTAAAGTATTAATTCCATATTCTTGCATAATAATATGGTTCTTTTTAATAGTATCACTATACTCATGTAATTCAATTATTTCAATATTATAATTATCTGCCCATTCAATAAAACTACTTGCTTCTTGACCTATAAAATCAATTACATAAATATCATTTTCTTTACTATAAGAAGTTGAAAAGATAAAATAAGTAATTAAAATAAGACAAAGAATAATTATATATGGAGTAATTTTTTTACTATTAACTTTAAATAAAATTAAAATAATTAAGAAACTAATTAAAACAAAAGAACAAGATTTTACTAAATCAATTATAATTATATTATTTAAATCTAAATTAAGATAGATATTAATTCCATAAAGAATAGTTGCAATTAAAGTAATTACTAAGAAAAAAATACTAACTTTACTTTTTTCATCTTTAATTTCTTTTATTTTTTTATTATTAGAATTAGAAACATTTTTATTTTTTACTTGACTATTTTTAATTTCTTTAGTCCTTTTTTCTAATTCTTTTTTTATTTCATTAAATTCATTTGTATCATCAATTTTGATAATATCATCTTTATTTATATTATTTTTATTTTTCTTTTTCAATTTTACCACCTACTATAATAATTATATATAAAAATTAGATTTAATTAAAGTATTTTTTCTAAAAGTTTATTATTTTACACATATTTTATGTTAATTAATAAAATTAAGCGATTTACATATTTAAATCTCCATGGTATACTTTAATAGTAGGATAGGTGATTAAGTGGATATATTATTTTTAATAATTGGACTTATAGTAATTGTTAAAGGATCAGATTTTTTAGTTGATGGTTGTGTAGGTCTTGCAAAGTATTTAAAAATTCCAACTTTAGTAATCGGATTAACAATTGTTGCTATTGCAACTGGAGTTCCTGAAATTGCCATTAGTATTTCCTCATCTTTAAAAGGATCTAATGACTTGTTACTTGGTAATTTATTAGGCTCAAATATGTTTAATATTTTATTTATTTTAGGTCTTATTGCTCTTATTAAACCATTGCTTGTTAAAAGAGAAATTATTTTAAAAAATTATATATTTGCTCTTTTATCTTGCTTTGTTTTATTTGTAATTAGTTATGATGTTTATTTTGAAGATAGTCTAATAAATATTATTACAAGAACTGAAGGAATACTTTTTTTATGTTTTTCAGGAATATTTTTATATTCAACTATACTTGGAGTTATGGATGAAAATAGATTGAAAGTTGAACGCGGTAAATTTCATTTAAAAGACATATTTTTTATAATTCTTGGTATTATAATGGTTGGATTATCAGCTGAAGTCATAGTTCAAAGTGCAATTAATATTAGTATGTGGTTAGGGATTAGTGAAAGTATAATAGGACTTACAGTTATTGCTGTTGGGACCAATTTACCTGAATTGGTTACTAGTATTGTTGCTGTAAAAAAAGGTGAAGTTGATATGGCAATTGGTAATTTAGTAGGAACTAATATTTATAATATTTTCTTAATATTAGGGCTGGCTGCCGTTATTAATCCAATTACTATTAGTAGTTTTGCATTTATTGATATGATTATTTTAGCAATTACAAGTTTTTTAGTTTATTTATTTATACAACATAAGAAGGATATTAATAAAATAGAAGGGATAATCATGATAGGTTTATATTTAATCTATTTAATTTATGTGGTGATTCGATGAATTTTTATAAAGAAGAGATTAAAGATATTTTTAAAAAACTAAAAACGAGTGAATCAGGTTTAACAACTAATGAAGTAAAAGAAAGAATTACAAGATATGGTAAAAATGAATTACCTAAAAAGAAAAGTGATGGAATTGTTAAGATCTTTTTAAGGCAAACAACTGATCCGATTGTTATTATTTTAATTATAACTATTATTTTTTCATTTATTGTAGGAGAAATTTTAGATGCTTTTGCCGTTATATTTATTGTTTTAGTTGATTTATTTATGGGAACTATTCAAGAGTATAGTGCAGTTAAAAAGGCCATGAGTTTAGAAAATATTATTAAAGTAAAATGTAAGGTACTTCGTGATAATAAAGAAATAATTGTTGATTCAAGTGAATTAGTAATAGGTGATATAGTTTTTTTAGAGTCAGGTAATAAAATAAGTGCTGACCTTCGAATAATAGATTCAGTTAATTTAACAGTTTCAGAATCTATTTTAACTGGGGAGAGTTTAGCAGTTAATAAAAATAGTGATGTAATGGAAAAAGATGCGTTTGTTAGTGAAAGAACTAATATGCTTTATGCTGGATGTGTTGTTTTAACAGGAAGAGCAGTAGGTGTTGTTTGTAAAACCGGAATTGATACGGAAGTTGGTCAAATTGCTAAAAGTGTAACAGAGACTAAAGATGAGAAATCTCCTTTAACTATTAGAATAGAAAAATTCTCGAAACAAATTAGTATGATCGTTTTAGTATTAGCTATTTTTTTAACTATTTTATTACTTAGTAAAGGAAATGAAATTAATCAAGTTTTTATGTCGGTTATTGCACTTACAATTTCGGCTTTACCAGAAGGATTACCACTTGCTTTAACAATGGCTTTAACAATAGCTTCAAATAGAATGTTAAAAGAAAATGTTATTGTTAAAAAATTAAATTCTGTTGAATCTCTTGGTAGTTGTACTTTAATTGCTAGTGATAAAACGGGAACTTTAACAGTTAATGAACAGACAGCTAAAATGATAGTTTTACCAAATTCGAAAACTTATGAAGTAACTGGAAGTGGTTATAATTTAGATGGTAAAGTAATTATTAATGATTCACGAGATACAAAAAATATTTTAGACCTTATAAAATTAGGGCTTATTAATAATGAAGCAAGTTTAGAAATTAATGAAGACTTTGTTGAATATCAAGGTGATTCAATTGATGTTGCTTTTCTTGCACTTGCTAAAAAAATGAATGTGGTAGATAATGATATTCAAATAATTAGTCAAATTCCTTATGAATCAATTAATAAATATTCAGCAGTTTTTTATAAAGTGAAAGGTGATAATAAAGTTTATGCAACAGTTAAAGGTTCACCTGAAAAAATAGTTGATTTTTCTAAAAAAATGCTTTTGGATTCTAAAAAAGTAAAGTTAGATTTAGATTTAATAAAAGATCAAAATGAAAAATTAGCAAGTTCTGGGTACCGGGTTATTGCTATATCTTGTGGGGAGATTAAAGAAAAAGATAATTATTCAGAAGAAGATTTAAAAGATTTAACTTTTATGGGTTTAGTTGGATTTATTGATCCGATTCGAGAAGATTGTAAAGATTCAATTCAAAAATGTATGGATGCTAGTGTTAAAGTTGTTATGATAACTGGAGATCATCCACTAACGGCTTATAAAATTGCTAGTGATTTAAAAATTATTTCTAGTAAAAAAGAAATAGCAACATCCTTAGAAGTTGAGAAAAAACTAAAAGATGGTGTAATTTTGTTTGATGAATTCATAAAAAGTAAAAAAGTATTTGCTCGTGTTACCCCAATTCAAAAATTAGAAATCGTTAACTCTTTTAAAAGACAAGGAGAATTTGTTGCGGTAACCGGGGATGGTGTTAATGATGCTCCAGCTTTAAAAACAGCCAATATTGGTATTTCTATGGGTTCAGGAACTGATGTTAGTTTAGAAACCGCGAATATGATTTTAACAAATGATAAATTCTCATCAATTGTTTCTGGAATCATTGAAGGAAGATGTGCTTATAGTAATATAAGAAAAGTTACTTATATGTTAATTTCTTGTGGATTTGCTGAAGTCTTATTCTTTGTTTTAGCAATTATTTTAGATTTTCCAATGCCACTTGTTGCTATTCAAATTCTTTGGTTAAATATAGTAACTGATGGTCTACAAGACTTGGCTTTATCCTTTGAAAGACCTGAAGATGATATTATGGATTATCCACCAAGATCGCCCAAAGAAAATTTATTTGATAAAACTTTAATAACTGAAGTTTTAATATCAGGACTTACAATTGGTTTGGTTGTTTTCTTTGTTTGGTATTATCTAATCAAAATTTTAAATTTTGAAATAAATATTGCCCGTGGATATATAATGGCTTTAATGGTATTCATTCAAAATATGCATGTTCTTAATTGCCGAAGTGAAACTAAATCAATTTTTAGTAAAAAAATAAAACGAAATAAATTTGTTTACTTTAGTATTACTTTAGCTTTAGTTTTACAATTCATTATCATGGAAGTACCATTAATGAGTCAATTTTTAAAAACTGAATCAATTCCAATACATCATTTAATAATTTTATTCTTTATTTCCTTAATTGTTTTATTTGTTATGGAATTGTATAAATTATTTAAATATAAAGATTAATTGAAAATTATTAGAAATAAATGTAAATACAAAAAGTGTTTACATTTTTATATTAATTTAAAAAAATATATTTACGTTCTAAGCAAAATAGTATAAAATAATAAACAAATTTTTATTTTAGTATTAAAGGTGGTTTTAAAATGAATAATTATTTAATAGAAAAAGATGAAAAGAAAATATCTAAAACAATATTTACATATGTTAATAATGTTTATAAAGATTATGGATTTTTGAATTTATCTGATTTAGATTTATTGCAAATAGTTAAAGAAATTTCTTTAGAAAATAATGAAGTATCAAATGAAGAATTAATAAAAAATAAAATTATTATGAAATTTAATAAAATAGTTCAAGATAATTTAGGTGACAAAAATAATTTTTTTAAATTAATAAATAATTTGATAACATATGTTATTTATGATGATTCTGATTATGAAATAAATATTTTATTATTAAAAAAAATTATAGTTTATTTAAAAAAATTTAATATAATTCTTAGTCAAGATTTAATAATTGATTTAATTCAAAATAATGAACTTTTATCTAATAGCTTAAATATAATTGTTGAAAATAAAGATAATTATAAGAATCTTGATGAAGATATTTTAACTTTTATTGAATGTTATTGTATATATAAAAATATTGATTTAGATAATAATGAATTAGAAGCAAATAAAAGTTTTTATAACTCTTTATATGAAGAAAGATTTTATATGCAAGAAATAGGAAGATATCCGCTTTTAACGAAAGAAGAAGAAGAAAAATTAGTTCAAGAAATGTTAAGTGGGGATATTGAGGCAAGAAAAAAATTAATTGAATGTAACTTACGCTTAGTTGTTAGTATTGCCAAAAGATATGTATTACGAATGGGAAATTTATCTTTTTCTGATCTTATTCAAGAAGGTAATTATGGTTTAATGAAAGCAATTGGAAAATTTGATCCTAGTTATGGGTGTCGTATTTCCACTTATGCTACACCATGGATTAATCAGGCAATATCAAGATCCATAGGAGATACATCAAGAACTATAAGATTGCCTATTAATGTACATCAAAAAATAAATTTGTACAAAAAAGTTCAGGATAATTTAATAAAAAAAACTGGTGATATTCCAAAGGTTCAAGACATCGCCAAAGAAATGAATATAACTTATGAAAAAGCCTTAAAATTACGTGATTTACAAGTTGATACAGTTAGTATTAATACTTTAGTAGGAGAAGATTTAAGTATTGAACTTCAAGAATTTATAGAGGATAAAGTATCTTCTCCAGAAGAAGTTTTCTTTGAAAAAGATGCTAAAAATGAAATATTTGAATTATTAAAAAAATGTAATTTAACTGAGAGAGAAATTCAAATTATTATTTTAAGAAATGGATTTTGTGGATATGATTGTAAAACTTTAGAAGAAATAGGGAAAATTTTTAAAGTTACTAGAGAAAGAATAAGACAAATAGAAAAAAAAGCTTTAAATAAAATAAAAGCATCTCAATATATTGAAATTATTTCTTTATATGGGGCTCAAAATAAAAAAATAATAAACTTAGAACAAAGTAATTCAGAAAATAATCAGTATTTAAGAAAAAAAGAATTATATGAGTTTATCCAATCAGAAGGATATTCAAGTGTAAATCAAGAACAAAAATTAGCGATTGATTTTCTTTTAAATTGTTCTTTAAATATACAAGATATAAAGATATTATTACTAAGATATTGTTTAGGAGAATTTAGACAATTTACAAGAGAAGAAATAACTTATAGAAATATTACACGTGAAAGAGTATTAAAAATAGAGAAACGAGCATTAAAAAAATTAATAGATACTAATAAATTAGAAGAATTTATTAAATATACTAAATATGAAATTGATTTAGAAAACATAATGTTTAATAAAAGAAAAGTGAAAAAATAATTAAAAAAATATGATATTGAAAAATAAATTATTTTATGTTAATATTTTCGTGGTGGTATTATGATACATATTTTAATTCATACAATTCTTGATTTACTTAAAATTGTTCCATTTTTCTTTATTGCTTTTTTAATAATGGAATTATTAGAACATAAAGTAAAAAAGAAAAATAATGTTTTAAAAAATAAAAAATTTGGTCCAGTTATTGGAAGTTTACTTGGTATTATTCCTCAATGTGGTTTTTCAGTTATGGCTACTAATTTATTTTCAAGTAAAGTAATAACAATTGGAACGCTTTTAGCAATTTATTTATCAACAAGTGATGAAATGCTTCCTCTATTAATATCAAATGGGGCTAGTTATAAGTTAATTATATCTATTTTATTAATTAAAGTAGGTGTTGCTATTATATTTGGTTATTTATTAGATTTTCTATTTAAAAAGAAAGAAAAAAAAGATTTTTCAATTTGTGAAAGTGATAATTGTCATTGTGATGATAATTTATTTAAATCAAGTATTATTCATACTTTAAAAATTAGTTTCTTTATTTTAATTACAACACTTGTATTAAATATTTTAATTTATTATCTAGGAGAAGAAAAAATTGCAAGTATTTTATTAAAAGATAATTTCTTTGGACCATTTTTAGCAAGTTTAGTTGGTTTAATTCCTAATTGTTCGGCAAGTATTATTTTAACTGAATTATATTTAAATGAAGTTATTACAACAGGTATGTTAATAGGAGGATTATTAACTGGATCAGGGGTTGGTATATTAGTTTTATTTAAAGTTAATAAAGATACTAAAGAAAACTTAATAATTCTTTTAAGTTTATATGGAATAGGTTCAATAATTGGAATTTTAATAGATTTTTTGAAAATAGTTTTAT
>JAFURC010000002.1 GCA_017472015.1 Bacilli bacterium | reverse complement strand
TTAAATCAAGAATTTTTACCTACTTTATATAATTATGAAAATATAATAGTAGAAGATGCTGTTTGGAATGCATCTCCTGGAAACGAAACAATAAGTAGTAAATTACCAGTAAGTGGACAAGAAGAAGTTTTAGTTAATGCATCAGTAGGACTTTTGAATAGTTATGAATATTATAAAAGTTATCAAAACACATCATATACAATTGGTTATTTAAATATAGGTTATTATTGGTGGTTATTAAATCCATATAGTGCTAGTTCTTCGAGCGTCTGGTATGTCAGCAACTACGGTAACGGCAACAATTTTGGTCCGTCCAACACGCGTGGGGCTCGCCCATCTATATATCTAAAATCTACAATCCAACTTACGGGTGGATCAGGAACAGTAGATGATCCTTATAGAATAAAAGGAGATAGGGAAAATATAGAAGAAAATGTAACCTTAATAAATACAAGAGGAAGTGGAGAATATGTAAAACTTGTGGATGAAGAAACTGCTCCAACTTTCAGAATTGTAGGTACGGAAACTATAAATGGTGCTATTTCAACTAAGTTAGTTTTGAATGATTATGTGAGAGATACAACTGATGTTGATGCAGATAGTAATACAACAGAAGTATTAACAAGAGCATTTAGTACAACAACTTCTTGGAGTAGTGTATCAGAAATTGATCAGACATATTGGAGAGGTTATTTGAATAATACTTGGATAAAAGAAGTAGATCCAACTTATAATTCAGAAACTGAAACATTTGGGATGTTAGATAAAGGAACATATTATTTAGGAAGTGTAACTTCATCAAATAGAAATTATAAATTATCGGTATGTAAGACAGCCAATAATGGAAAAAGTGTTCAAGATTGTATTGATGAAAATACTGATGAAACCTCGACAGTTCAAACAAGTGTTATGGAATATTCAGGATTGCCAAGATACGGAGAGATGTTTGCTAGTCAATTTGGAACAGGTTATGGAAATTCTTCAAATATGTGGTTAATAACATCATATAGTTCTTCGGATGTCTGGTATGTCAGCAACTTCGGTGGCGGCTTCAATTATGGTCCGTCCAGCGCGTATGGGGCTCGCCCATCAATTAATCTGAAATCTACAATTCTCATCAAATCTGGATCAGGAACTAAAACAGATCCATTCTTGGTAGGACTTCCAAGTAGTGAGTAAATAGAACTTCGAGTATAGTTTTGAATAAACTATTTCGGAGTGATTAAAAATTAATTTTGGTATAATCTAAATAGAAATATTTGGTTAATTATACAGGTGTAAGGTGTTGGTTATTATAAATATAAAAATTAATTTATTGATTATATAATAGGGAATTTGGTTGATAATAAGAAGGAGAAGATATGAAAAGATTAAAACAAATTTTATCTAATAAAAATACAGTTACTTTGATAGCTGCTATATTAATTGTGTTGGTGTTATACTTTTTTTACAATTGGAGACTTGATCAAGCTATTTCTCCAATTAGAGTGCCTTATGCACTTCAAACAATTGAACCTCGTACGAAGATAACTGAGGATATGATTGGTTATTTGGAAATAAGTCAGGATGCAATTAAAGGGAATATTGTTACTAATGCTGATTATTTAATTAATAATAAAAGTGGGGATATGTATACTAATGTAAATTCAGTTATACCACAAGGAAGTCTATTTTATAGAACACAAGTAATTCTTGAAGCTGAGTTACCAGATTCATTTTTGGTAAATATTCCTGATGGATATATTCCTTATAATTTTTCTGTTGATATTGAATCTACTTATGGTAATTCTATGTATCCTGGTAATTATGTTGATGTTTATTTTAAGGGTGTAAATGAATCTGGAATGCTAATGGTTGGAAAATTAATTGAAAATGTTAAGATTTTAGCTGTTAAAGATTCTGGTGGTCGTCATGTATTTGAAGCAAGTAGTGAAGAAAGAACTCCAAGTCAAATAATATTTGCTGTTACAAATGAAATTCATTTAATGCTTAGAAAAGCTGAGTATATAAGAGATGCTGAAGTTATTTTAGTACCATCTACTGTATCTCTTGAATTGGAAGAAGAAGAAATTGTTATAAATGTAACTAGTGAAACAATTAAACAATATATTAGTTCTCAAGCAATTACTATTGAAGAAGATGAATAGGTACTATTATGAATCAAGGTATAAATGCTTATGAATTAAATTCTTTTAATGATATTAATAAAACAAATACTGAGATTAATGCTAATTTATTTTCAAATATTGATTTTGGTGTATTAAAAACCTATTTAGATGATGATAATATTACAGATATTTCCTATAGTAATAATGGTCAAGTTTGGTTAAAATCAATTGATAAAGGAGTGTACCGAGTTGATAATCCAGGAATTAATAATGAATTAATGGAAAAAATTGCTTTTCAATGTGCTAATATTATGGGTAAAACTTTTAATATGGCAAGTCCACTTTTGGATAGTGAGTCTTCAGAACTTCGGATGAATTTTATTCATGATTCAATTGCTAGAAATGGAATTGCCGCGGTTTTTCGGAAGACTCCTGCTAAAATACGTTTAAAGAAAGAAAAAATAATTGAAGAAAAGTATATTACTCTTGGTATTCATGACTTTTTAATTGAATGTGTAAGGGGTCATTGTAACATTATTGTTAGTGGGGAAACCGGAAGTGGTAAAACTGAACTTGTTAAATATTTAGCAAGTCATACCAAAGAAAATGAAAAAATAATTACTATTGAAGATACGCTTGAACTTCATTTAGATACTATATTTCCTCAAAGAGATATTGTATCTATGAAGACTAATAATATTGCGTCCTATAGTGAAGTGTTAGTAGGATGTATGCGACAAAATCCTAAATGGATATTGTTATCAGAAGTTAGATCAGCAGAAGCCGTTACAGCTGTTCGTAACTCTATTTCATCAGGTCATAATATTTTATCAACTATTCATGCTGATAAAGCAAGTAGTATTCCATATCGTATGTATAGTCTTTTGGAGAGTAATATTGATGTTGAACAATTTATGTCAACCATTTATCGTTATATTCAACTAGGAGTTCATGTTCGGGCAAGATATGATAAACAAAGTGGTAAGTTTATGAGAGAAGTATGTGAAGTATGTGAATTCTTTGTTGATCATGATAATAAACCTGATTTTAATGTTATATATAGAAAAAATGTTGATGGATCAGAAGTTATTAATTCACCAAGTAATTATCTAATTGATTATTTAGAAAGTCAAGGAATTAATTTAAAAGAAAAAGATTTTCAAAATATTAAAATTGATTTACCTTTTCAAAATGAAGATATTAGTAAATCTTCTTTAAATAATCAAACTAATGTTTCTGTTATAAATCAACAATCTAATTTAAATTTTAATAATAATGATATTGAAGAATTTTTATAAAGAGGTGAGAAAATGGAATTTTTAATTATACTATTTATTGTTGTATTCGTGGTTTTGTATAGAAAAAGTAATGGTGAATCTTTATATAAATTCGTAACAACAAGTATTGGGGATGTATATGATAAATATGCTCCATATTCATTTAAAGTAATTCGGGAAAAATGTAAAGAAATGGGACTTGAATATACTAAAAAAGAATATACAATTCAAGTTATTGTCTTTGCAGTTTTGGCTTTTGTAATTTCTTATTTATATTTTTATAATATTGTCGTTTCATTTGTTTATGTTGTTGTTGTAATTGCTTTTATTCCATATCTTGCTTATTTAAGATGTAAACGTCTTTATAGTGAATTTATTTTTGAACAAATTCAAGTTTATGTAACGAATACAATTATGGAATTTCAAACAACTCAAAGTTTTGTTAAAGCTCTTGAAGGTGTGTATGAATCAGGAGTTTTAGAAGATCCTATTAAAACTGATGTTAAAGTTATGATTGATTTAGCTTATCATAATGGTGATGTTGGAGAGTCAATTGATTATATGAATAGTAAATATGATTTTTATATGACAAGAAATATGCATCAATTATTTTTACAAGTAACCAGAGAAGGTGCTCATGATACGGTTGGAGTACTTGACAATATGTTACTTGATGTTGACCAATTAGTTGAAGGAGTTTACCAAGATAGAATGAATCGTAATGCTTTCCATAAAGCCTTTATTCAATATGGATTATTACTATATTTAATGGTAATGCTTGTACAATGGTTAATTGGAAAAGAAACTTATATTGAAATGGTAAATACAAATATTATTTTACAAATAGGACTTCACATAGTAGTATTATTTAATAGTTATTTTCTTCTTAGTGGAGAAAAATATTATAACGAGAATGTAGGTGCTGAGTAATGGAATTTGCAATAATCGCGATAATAGTTATTTTTACACTTGCATACACTGGTGCAATTAATACCAAAAAATTATATACAGATAATAAAGCTTTATTTGATTTAATAAAAGAAAAAGATTATGACTTTTTAGTAAAAGCTAGATATGGTGGAGAAGTAGATCCGGTTTTAATGTTTGAAAAAAGAATTAAACAATTTACTTTAGGAATAGTAATTGTACTGGCAATTTTATTGTTTAATTTTTCTTGGATAAATTTAATAATTGGTGCTTTGGTAGTTATTGTTTTATATAAAAACCAATATTCAACTTTAAAAAGTCATTATAAAAAACATTTAACCGAAATTGATCAAACACTACCATATTACTTAAAAAGTATTGAAATACTTGCGCAACATTATACAATACCGGTAGCAATTTCTAAATCAATTGAAACAGCTCCAAAAATGTTTCGAGATGGTTTAGTTGAAATGATTAAAAAAATTGATGCCGGTGATTCATCAATTGATCCTTATATTGAATTTGCCGAGAAGTATCCAGTTAGGGATTCTTTAAGAATGATGCGTTTACTTTATCGTTTAAGTATTGGAGCTCAAGAAAATAAACAAGAACAATTGCTTGTATTTTCAAAAAGTGTTTCCTCACTTCAAAATAAAGCTCGTGAACAAAAATATGCAAATCGTTTAAATAAAATGGAAAAGAAAACATTAGCCATGCTTATGGTTACAGGTGGAGGTACTATGTTAGTACTTTTCATTGCCATGATGATGATGATGATGGAAATGTAATTGTAAAAATTCGTAAAAATATTGATTTAAAATTTATTTAGTGATATACTAAAATTGTAAACTAAGAAAGGAGAATTATAATGAAAGAAGCGAGTGGAGAATTAAGTATGACTTTAATTACAATCATTGCTGTAGGTGTTATTGTTGCAATATTTGCTGCATTCTGGCCACAAATTCAAGAAGCTATCAATAACCGTTGGGGTAGATTTGAAGAAGAAGCTGGTATGATTGTAAAAAACGTTAATTTAGATTAATTATATTTTATATAAGGAGATGTTAGTATGAGAGAAGCCGTTGGTGGTTCAATGTTATTTTATATTATTTTAATATTTATATTTATTTATATTGTGTTTATAGGATTAATTATGAACTACGCGGCTACTTATCGTGCTACAAATTATGTAGTAACAACCATTGAAGAAACTGAAGGTGAGGTTTTACATGATGCTTTAGAAGATGCTTTAAAGGATAGAAATTATCATAATAATTTAACAGTTACTTGTTCTGAAAATAGTGATGGAGCAGTTTATCGTGTTGAAACTTATGTAGCCTTTGAAGTTCCTTTAATGGGAATTGATCTTACTTTAGCAATAACAAATGACACAAAAACAATTTATGGAGAGAATTGTAAACAAAATCCACTTTCATAATTTAAATTAAGGGGGAAAGTATGAATATAATAGTAACAAATAAATATAGAGATTTAATAAATAATGCAAATATTGAAATAATGAAAGAATTATCTGGAGTTTTTGATATTAATCAATTAGTTAACAGTTTTAATTCAATTTTTTATAAGAAATTAATTATTGATGCAACAGCCCTTAATAGATTTCCAAAAGATGAAGTTCTAAGAAATTTAGTTAAGAGTTTTGATCCAGAGAAATTGATTTTATTCTTACCACCTGATAATCCACCTCCAAAGAAATTTTTATCCTTTTTAGTTAGTATCAATTTATATAATTTTACTGATAATATTAATGGTTTAACTCGACTTGTAAATAATAGTAATACTTATAATGATGTTAAGAATTTTCTTGAAGAAGAGATAGTAGTACATGGGATGAATGAATCTTTAGATTTTAGTCAAAATACTTTAAACATTGAAAATGGAAAAATTGTTTTAGGTATTAAGAATGTGACTCAAGATGCTGGAAGCACGGAACTTGTGTATTTATTAAAGAAAAACTTAGAAGAAAAACATAATAAAAAAGTAATTGCTGTTGAGATTGATAAAAGGGATTTTATGTTTTATAATTCTCGTGATATGTATTCAATTAGTAGTGATAAAGTTGATGAGTTCTTTTCTTTGGTTGGAAAATCAGAAATTGTTTTAATTGATTTAGATAACGATAAGTATAAAGAATTATGTAGTGATATTATTTATTTAGTCGATCCATCTTTATATCGAATTAATCAGTTAATGATGGGAAATAAAAATGCTTTTAATGCTTTAAGAGGAAAAAAAGTTATATTTAATAATAGTTTATTATCTGATAAAGACTGTAATTTATTTTCAAAAGAAGCAGGTATTAGTGTATATTTTAATTTGCCACCTTTAAATGATCGAATATATAATCCTATAATTGATGAATTATTATCTAAATTAGGCTTAATTGAAGAAGTTAATAATGATACTAAAAAGGGCTTATTTGATATTTTTAAGTGATTTTTTTCTTTTTTTGTATTATAATTGTTGTTGGTGATAAGTATGTGCAATGAAAGTATTCAAAGAATATTAGAAATAGTTATTACTATTTTAAATTTAATTAAGTTTGTAGTACCAATTATTTTAATTATTTTTTGTACGATTGATATTTTTAAAATTATTGTAACTAAAAAAGAAGATGAAATTAAAAGATTAAGAAAAGATATATTTATAAAAATTTTTTGTGCAATTATTATATATTTAATACCTTTTTTAATAGCATTTATTTTAAATTTAGTTGATGATTTAATTCCCATGGATTATGATAATTCTTGGAAATATTGTTGGGATTTAGTTGAAAAGAGAGAAAAATTTAATTAATGTAATTAAATTACTTGATTTATTTAGAAAAATTTAGTAATATAAATGTGTGTTTAGGAGGAAGTTTATATGAATTTATTTCAAATTTTAGCAACAGATATGTGTAATAATACTTTAGTAAGTACTGTAATTGGGGTAGTAAAAACAGTATTTACAATTATTCAAATTGCAATTCCAATTGTTTTAATAGTTTACTGTACAATAGATATGTTTAAAGCAATTACAAGTGGAGATGAAAAGAAAACAAAAGAGGCTTGGAAAACTGCTGGAAGACGTTTAATTTATGCAATTATTGCTTTCTTAATACCTTGGTTAGTAAGTTTAGTATTTTCTTTTGCAGGTAGTATTATTAATGATACAGAGGCTCAAGGTGAATTAAGTAATTTCCAAACATTCTTTGCGTGTTGGAGAAATAATAGTGGTACAAAAGGTTCAAATACTAAAACTGGTAAATGCTATAAATATAATAGCAATGGTGATTTATATGTTGAAGCAGGTGCTACTAGTGAAGAAGTTTGTGATGCTGTAGGTGGCAATTGGTCAAAATAATTAATTAGAAGCTTTTGGCTTCCTTTTTTCTATTTAGAAAGTTTGGTGATTTTTGTGGATAGTTGTATGTGTTGTAATATGCAACCTTTCTTAAAAGTAATTGATGTTTTATTTACTTTAGTAATGATAACAATTCCGATTATATTAATTGTTTTAGGAACTGTTGATATGTTTAAAGCAATTACGGCTAATGATGATAAGCAAATTAAAGAAGCTCGTGGTAGTTTAATTAAAAGAGTAATCTATGCTGTTTTAATCTTTTTAGTGCCTTATGTGGTTAGATTAGTATTGCAATTTACAGAAGAGGTTTTTCTAACTAATGATAATAGTGGTTTAGAAAATCCAACTTCATGGATTAGTTGTTGGAATGGTACCATGAAAGAAACTCTTGATTGTTCTTCTTGTGAGGATATCTATGATGATGATTCAGATACTAATAATTCTAGTACTGGAAATTTAGGTGACAATAATGATTAAGATGTTTCATTCTTCAATGGGATCAACAGGCGTGAATGATCAAGCTGATTCTTAATTGTCACTTTACTGTAAATTAAATTAAAAAGTTATTGAAACAATAACTTTTTTTTTATATAATATAACCTGTTAGGGAGGATTATATGAAATATGTTTATTCCTTTAAAGAAGGAAACAAAGATATGCGTAATCTTTTAGGTGGAAAGGGTGCTAATTTAGCCGAAATGACTAATTTAGGACTACCTATACCTCAGGGATTTACCGTTACAACTGAAGCTTGTACTAATTACTATGATAATGGTAAGGTAATAAGTGAAGAAATTGAAAACCAAATTTTTGAAGCTCTTGCTGCTCTTGAAAATATTCAAGGTAAAAAATTTGGAGATACTAAAGATCCATTACTAGTATCAGTTAGAAGTGGTGCTCGTGCATCAATGCCTGGTATGATGGATACAATTCTAAATTTAGGATTAAATGATGTTGCAGTTGAAGGATTTGCTGAAAAAACTAATAATCCAAGATTTGCTTATGACTCTTATCGTCGTTTTATTCAAATGTATTCTGATGTAGTTATGGAAGTTAATAAATCTTTCTTTGAAAAGATTATTGATGAATTAAAAGAAGAAAGAGGGGTTAAATACGATACAGAACTTACTGTTGAAGATTTAAAAGAATTAGTTAATAGATTCAAGAAAGTTTATTCTGAACATATGGGAGGAGAAGAATTCCCACAAGATCCACGTGAACAATTAATGGGTGCGGTTAAAGCTGTATTTAGATCTTGGGATAATCCAAGAGCTATTGTATATCGTCGTATGAATGATATTCCAGGGGACTGGGGAACTGCCGTTAATGTGCAATCAATGGTATTTGGAAACATGGGAGATACATCTGGAACAGGTGTTGCATTTACTCGTAATCCATCAACTGGTGAAAAAGGTATCTATGGTGAATACTTAATCAATGCTCAAGGAGAAGATGTTGTTGCTGGAGTTCGTACACCTCAACCAATTACAAAACTTGCTGAAGATTTACCAGAATGTTATGAAGAGTTTTTAACTATTGCTAATAAACTAGAAGAACATTATAAAGATATGCAAGATATGGAATTTACAATTCAAGAAGGAAAACTTTATTTCTTACAAACAAGAAATGGAAAAAGAACAGCCCATGCTGCTTTACAAATTGCCTGTGATTTAGTTGATGAAGGGAAAATTACAAAAGAAGAAGCCTTACTTCGTATTGAAGCTAAGAGCCTAGATCAATTATTACATCCAACATTTGATACTGAAGCATTAAAGGCTGGAGAAGTAATTGGTGCTGCACTTCCTGCATCCCCTGGTGCTGCTGCTGGACGCGTTTACTTTACTGCTCTTGAAGCTAAAGAAGCTGGTATGGGTGGTAGAGGCGAAAGAGTAATTCTAGTTCGTCTTGAAACTACTCCAGAAGACATCGAAGGAATGGTTGCTTCACAAGGTGTGTTAACTGTTCGTGGAGGAATGACATCACATGCTGCAGTAGTTGCTCGTGGAATGGGAACTTGCTGTGTATCTGGATGTGGAGATATTCACATGAATGAAGAAAAGAAAGAATTCACTCTTGGTGGATATACATTCCATGAAGGAGATTACATTTCACTTGATGGGACAACTGGAAAAATCTATAAAGGAGATATTAAAACAGTTGAAGCTAGTGTATCAGGTAACTTTGGCCGTATTATGGAATGGGCTGATGAAGTTCGTACATTAAAAGTTCGTACAAATGCTGATAATCCAAGAGATACTATGAAAGCTGTTGAACTTGGTGCTGAAGGAATTGGTCTTTGTAGAACCGAACATATGTTCTTTGAAGAAGATAGAATTCCAAAAATTCGTCGTATGATTTTATCTGAAACTTCTGAAGCAAGAGAAGCTGCTTTAAATGAATTAATACCATTCCAAAAAGGTGATTTTAAAGCAATGTATAAAGCATTAAATGGCTTACCAATGACAGTTCGTTATTTAGATCCACCTCTACATGAGTTCTTACCAACATTAGAAGAAGATATTAAGTCTTTAGCTGATGAAATGGGAGTAACTGTAGAACATTTAAAAGAAAAATGTGCTGAGCTTCATGAATTTAACCCAATGATGGGACATCGTGGATGTCGTTTAGCTGTAACTTATCCTGAAATTGCTCGTATGCAAACTCGTGCATTAATGGAAGCAGCAATTGAGGTATCTGAAGAAGAAGGATTTAGTATTACTCCTGAAATCATGATCCCACTTGTTGGAGAAGTTAAAGAATTAAAATTCGTTAAAGATGTTGTTGTTGAAACAGCTGAACTAGTTAAGAAAGAAAAGAACTCAAATATGGAATACCATATTGGTACAATGATTGAAATTCCTCGTGCTGCTTTAATGGCTGATAAAATTGCCGAAGAAGCTGAATTCTTCTCATTCGGAACAAATGATTTAACACAAATGACTTTTGGATTTAGTCGTGATGATGCCGGAAAATTCTTAGATAGTTATTATCAAAATAAAATCTATGAATTTGATCCATTTGCAAAATTAGACCAAGAAGGTGTTGGTTCACTTGTTAAAATGGCTTCAGAAAAAGGAAGACAAACAAGAAGTGACATTAAACTTGGTATCTGTGGAGAACATGGTGGAGAACCATCAACTGTTGAATTCTGCCACAACATTGGATTAACTTATGTTTCATGTAGTCCATTTAGAGTACCAATAGCACGTCTTGCTGCTGCTCAAGCTGCTCTAAAAGAGAATAATTAATAAATTAAGACTAGGATTTTTAAAATCTTGGTCTTTTTTTGTCAACTACTTGAATTTGTTATATAATTTATATATAATGAAAATGTATTAAATAGTTTGCCTGATATTTATATGACAATTTAGACGATAGGGTGTATTTTCTGAGGCAAAAAGAAAATATGCATTCTGCGGAGATACTTATTTATAAGAATAAGTGTCTCCTTTTATTATTTTAGAAGGAGGAATAAAAATGAATGAAATAATAGAAAAAGAACAAATATTAATTGAAGATATGATTTGTGTGATTAGAGGAGTACAAGTAATGCTTGATTTGGATTTGGCTAAATTATATGAATGCGTTAATGGAACAAAAGATATTAATAAGTTGTAAAAAGAAATATAAATAGGTTTCCGTCAGATTTTTATTTTCAATTGACAGATGAAGAAAAAAAAGAATTGTGGTTCCAATCTGGAACCGCAAATAATATGTTGAGAACAAATCCGTTTGTTTTCACAGAACAAGGTGTAGCAATGTTGTCATCAGTTCTTCATACTGACATTGCTGAAGAAGTAAGTATAAGAATAATGAGAAGTTTTGTAAAAATGAGAAAATATTTTGCCAATAATATAACAGACAACGAAATTCTTATTAATCATGAAAATAGATTATTAAAGTTAGAAAATACATTTGATAAATTAAAAGAAAAAAAGAAAATAAATAAAAAAATAATAATCATATCAAGAAATATCGATTAAACTTTAAAGAAAAAATATGAAAGTCAGTATAATAATATAACTTTTATAAACAATAATTCATTCCATGATAGATTTATAATAATTGATAGAAACAAATTATATTCCTGTGGAGCATCATTTAAAGACTTAGGTAAGAAATGTTTTGCAATAAGTGAATTTAATGATAATGAAGATTTAAACAAGTTATTAAATACATTAGGTATATAAATAATAAAAGAAAAAATAATATGATAGTATTGTAAATTATATTTAAAAAAAATTAATTATTGTAAAAAAATGATTAATATGATTTTAAGTGAATATACTATCAATGTATACTATTTGACAAATTTAAAAAAATATAGTATATTATTATTGCATTTGAACGAGTGCAATAATATGTAAATGTTCTCGCTCCCGGATGGCGCGAGTAATAAATTATTCCGGGCGACAATGTTTCTCGCTCTCGGGTGGTGCGAGTAATAAATTATCCCGAACGAAAATGTTTGAAAACTTCTATCTTTTGATAGAGTTTTCTTTTCTTTTATGATACAATTTTTATGAGGGGTGTTTCATATGAAAATAAAAACAGGATATATATATCATATAAAAGACGAATTTTTCGATGTTGTTAACGATGAAAATTTAATGACTAATCATGAACGTGGTAAAAAAAGACCAACTTACTTTACTATTAAAGATGAAAATATATTATGGTTTATTCCACTTAGTAGCAAAGTTGAAAAATATAAGAAAATAGTGGATAAGAAGTTAAATAAACATGGTCGTTGTGATACTATACTTATTAGAGAGATCTTAGGTAAAGAGTCAGTTATTTTACTGCAAAATGCTTTTCCTACATTAGAAAAGTATATTGATCATGTGCATTTATTGGATAATGGGAAGCCTGCCAAAGTTATTGAAACTTTAAAAGAAGAAATTCTTAATAAGTTTGAATATATGCTAAAATTAAAAAGTAAAGGTATTAATTTATTCTTTACTGATATCGATAAAATAAAAAAACAAATACTTGAAGAAAAAGATATATAATTACCAAATGATTTTTGAGATAATTAAGTTTATCTCTTTTTTATGTTTTAAAAATTTGATATAATGAACACGTGATTTTATGAGAAAGAAAATTTTTATATTTAGTTTAATCTTATTTTTTATAGATATAATTTCAAAAACAATTATTAAAAGCACTATGAATTTATCGAGTAGTATTATTGTTATTCCAAATTTTTTTAATATTACTTATGTAATAAATGATGGGGCGGCTTTTAGTATTTTAAGAGGTAAACAATTATTATTAATTATAATTGGAATAATATTGTTTTTAATGATTTTATATTATATTAAAAAAGATAAATTAAATAATTATAAAGTATTTTATTATAGTTTATTAATCGGAGGATTATTTGGTAATTTATTTGATCGAATAGTTTATAACGGGGTTATTGATTTTTTAGATTTTAATATATTTGGATATGATTATCCAATATTTAATCTAGCAGATACATTTATAGTAATAGGGGTTATATTAATTATAATAGAAAGTTTTAGGAAGGATTTTTATGGAAATAATAGTAAATAATAATGATAAATTAAGAATTGATAAGTATTTAAGTCTTGAGTGTGATTATTCAAGAAATAAAATTCAAAAGTTAATTAAAGATGGTAAGGTTTTAGTAAATAATAAAATTGTAACTAGTAATTATAAAGTAAATATAGGAGATAAAATAATTATACTTGACGATTTTAAAAGTTTTGAAATAGACATTAAACCAAGTAATATAGAAGTTTCAGTTGTTTATGAAGACGATGATTTATTAGTTATTAATAAAGAGTCAGGAATGGTTACGCATCCAGCTCCTGGAAATTATGAAGATACGCTTGTAAATGCTTTAATGGGGCGTTTTAATTTAAGTCATGATGAAATTCGTCCAGGGATTGTTCATCGACTTGATAAAGATACAAGTGGTTTGATGTTAGTTGCTAAAAATGATTTTACTCATGATAAATTATCTAAAATGATTCAGGATAAAGTTGTTGAAAGATATTATTTAGCATTAGTAGAGGGAACCTTTAATCATGAAACCGGAACAATTGATGCTCCAATTGGAAGAGATCCGAAGTTTAGAGAAAAAATGACTGTCACTGATATTAATAGTAAAAATGCGATTACCCATTTTAAAGTACTTGAAAGATATAAAAATTATACTTTAATTGAATGTAAACTAGAAACTGGAAGGACTCATCAAATAAGAGTACATATGAAATATATTAATCATCCAGTTGTAAATGATCCTTTATATGGAAAATTAGTAAGTGATAATACTTTTGGTCAACTACTACATTCTTATAAAATAAAATTTCCACATCCAAGAACAGGAGAAATATTAGAATTTAGTGTAGAACCTCCAAAAGAATTTCAAGAATTAAAAGAATTTGTTTTAGATAATTGACTAATTTGAAACTTTACTTTATAGTATTAATATAAGGTAGGTGGCTTATGAAAAAGATAATTCTTTTAATTATTATATTAGTAATAACTGGTTGTAAATCATTTGATATTAGTGGTGAAAACAAAGATAAATTCGAAGAAATTATTAATTCTTTATCTGGTAATGCTTTAATTGATACTTATACTATTTACGGAAGATATTTTAATTTAAGTGGTGAAGTACCTTTAGAAGTTGATAATTTGGTTTTAGTTTTAAAAAATGAAGAATTTGAAACAGAATATAATTTAATAACTAGTATTAAAGATAATAAAACAATTTTTAAAACCAATGAATTAATAAACGAAGGAATAAACCTTGAAACCATAAAAGAAGGTGAATATATTTTCTTATTAAAAACTATTAATTCAGATAAAACTAGTTATTATACTTTAAAAAATAAAACCGAGTATTCTAATTTAGAATATTATACAATTACTAAAGATAGTAAAAATTTAAAAATTAATATTGAATTTGATAATTATCAAGATAAAGAATTTTTATATTTAAAGGCTCATGAAGAAAAATTACCTGATGATGTATATGACATCGTAATTGATGCTGGACATGGAGGGGTTGATGTTGGGGCTCATAAAAATGGATACTTTGAAAGTAAAATAAATCTTGATTATGCTAAAAAACTTGAAAGTGAATTAACTAAACTGGGTTTAAAAGTTAAAATGACAAGAACTACTGATACTTCAATTCCTAATTATGGCGAAGAAGGAAGAGTAAGTATTCCTTATCTTACTAAAGCTAAACTTATGTTATCAATTCATATGAATTCAGCGGTTAATAATGTAGGTAGTGGTGGAGTAGAAATTTATGTTGCTAATAACTCTGATACAACATTTGCTAGTAATTTAGCTAAGAATATTGTTGGGTTTACAAGTACTAATTACTCAAAAAATACATTTTGTAAAATAGATAGTGGTGTTTACCTTCGAACTTTAAGTAAAAGTGATATTAAAGAAATTGAAGAAGAAGCTAAGGAAAAAGGTTTTACTCCTTATGAAAAAGCAACTACTAGGTCAACTTATTACTATATAATTAGAGAAACCGGGGGTATAGTAACCGGTGCTTACGTTGATTCAAGAAATAAAGAAAAAGAATATAATCATTATTATAATAGTAATCATGGATGTGAAAGTTATTTACTTGAACTAGGTTATATGAATAGTAATACTAATTTAGATATTCTTTTAAAAGAAAAAGATTCTTATATTAAAGGAATAGTTCTAAGTATTAAAGAATATTTAAATTTAATTTAATAAAATAATAGTAAACCATTAATTTGGTTTATTATTATTTTTAATTATTAAAATTAAAGAGAATTTAATAACAAAATTATTTAGTTAAGTCTGGATAAATGTAATTATAGAACAAAATATTAAATAAAAGAAATTTTAAATTTCTAAAATTACTAATTTGCTTTCTTATTTTCAAAATGGTATCTTGAATTTGAAAGGAGGTTTTGATGAAATATCTTACAAAAGACTATTTAACTAAGTTAGATAAAAGTATTAATATGATTCCTTTATATGCAGATTGTATGTTTAAATCTCTTTTTACATATGATTTAGATATTTTAAAAGAATTTGTAATTACAGAACTTAATATTAAGTTAAATCCTAAAAAAACTAGTATTACTTTATTAAATAATGAATTACCTAAAGATAGATTAAAAGAATATAAAAAAACAATTGATATCTTTGTTAAGTTAAATAATAAAATATATGTTAATTTAGAATTAAATAATTCTAGTTTTAATAAATATTTAATTGTTTAATTGAAGTATACTTAAGTAAAATATTTAGTTATATATTTGAGCGTGGTGATAATAAAAATAAGTTTTTAGATAAAAAATTAATTCAAATAAATTTAAATACTAAAAATTATAGTAAAAGTTATGGAAGTGATACAGTTGTACCTTATGGAATAGATAGTAAAAGTATCTATATAGATAATAAGAAAATGATTTTAAAATATCTTGCGTATTATAGGAATTTATATTATAATTCAGATATCGTTTTAGAAAAAAGCGAATTGTGGTTGGTAGTTATTTTATCTAAGAGTTTAAGTGAACTTTATGATTTACTTAGTGAATTGTTATCAAAAGAAAAAAGAGATAAGTTTCAAAGAAGGTGATTGAAATGAGTACTGATGTATTTATATTAAGTGAATGGGAAAGAGAAAAATTAGATGAACTTGAGGAGTTAGCAAGACTTGAAGATGCAAGAGAAGAAGGAATACAAGAAAATCAAAAAGAAGTAATTCTTAATATGTTTAATGATAATGTTTCCCTAGATGTAATTAGTAAATATACTAAATTAACAAAAGAAGAAATACAAGAAAATCAAAAAGAAGTAATTCTTAATATGTTTAATGATAATGTTTCCCTAGATGTAATTAGTAAATATACTAAATTAACAAAAGAAGAAATAGAAGATATTATTAATAATTTTAATAATAATAAAAATAAATAATATTAAATTAGTATTAGATTAAGTTAAAAATTATTTTTAATTAAACTTAATCTTTTTTATTCAATTTTAAAAACTAAATTACAACTATTTACAATTAGTAAAAGTCATGAGATAATCTATAATTAAGTTAGATATGCAAGATGGGATAGATGATCAGAGAGTAACTTGGTTAAACGAGTTTTTATTGTTAGTTAGAAAATAATAATTATTGGTTGTTAAAATTAAAAAAAAATGTTAATATATATATGGAAGTGAGTTTATGACATACCTTGGACTTGATTTAGGAACTAAAACACTTGGAATTAGTAAATCAAATGGAATAATTGCAAGTAATTATAAAACTTTAAGACATGATAATAATTATGATTATTTGATTATGGAACTTGATAGTATTATTATGGAATTAGGTGTTGATATAATAGTTTTGGGCTATCCAAAGAATATGAATAATACTTTAAGTGATATGACAAGGATAGTTTTAGAATTTAAAGATAAATTAGAAAGTAAGTTTAATATTCCAGTTATTTTAGAAGATGAAAGATTAACTTCTAAGATTAGTAATGATATGTTAATTGGAGGAAATATTAGACGAGAAAAAAGAAAAGGTGTAGTAGATGGCGTGGCGAGTGTTATAATACTTCAGTCATACTTAGATAGAAAGGATAAATAATATGAAAGAAAAAAATCAATTTACTGTAATTAATGATGAAGGGAAAGAAATAGTTTGTGATGTTTTATTCACATTTGATAGTGATGAAACTGGAAAGAGTTATATAGTTTATACTGATAATACAAAAGATGAAACTGGAAATATCAAAGTATATGCATCTATTTTTGATCCAGAAGACGAGAATACGGAGTTACTTCCAATTGAAACAGATAAAGAATGGAAAGTAATTGAAGCAATTTTATCGTCAATTCAAGAAGAAATTAAAAACAGTCAAGGTAATTCTAGCAATAACTAGAATTATTTATTATGGGGAGTAGTTAATGAAAAATTATCGAAAGTTATTAATAATTTTATGTTTAGTTTTAATATTTATATTTGTTACTATCTTTTTAGTGTATCAAAGTTTTTTAAGTCCGGTTAGTAGATTAGAAAATGAACCTTTAAAGGAAATAGTAATCGAACCTGGAATGACAAGTAGGGAAATTGGATCTTTACTAGATACTAATGATTTAATTAAAAGTGATAAGTTTTTTCTTTTGTATTTAAAGATTAATAATATAAATGATTTAAAAGCAGGTAGTTATCAATTAAGTGAAAGTATGTCTTTAAAAGAAATTATTAAAGTTATTCAAGAAGGAAATGACTTCAATGAAGAAGAAATAACGATTACTTTTAAAGAAGGAATTAATTTTCGTGATATTGCTCGAGTAATAGAAGAAAATACAAATAATACTTATGATGAAGTTTTGGATACTTTAAATGATCAAGAATATTTAAATAGTTTAATTGAAGATTATTGGTTTATAACTGATGAAATATTAGATAGTAATATTTATTATCCTTTAGAAGGGTATTTATATCCAGATACTTATAAATTTAAAAATAAAGATGTAACGGTTCATGAAATATTTAAGAAATTACTTGATCAAATGGATTTTATATTAAGTAATTATAAAACCGAGATTGAAACTAGTGAATTTTCGGTTCATGAATTATTAACTCTTGCTAGTATTGCTGAAAAAGAAGTAAATAAACAAAGTGATCGTAATAAAGTCATAAGTGTATTCTTAAATCGCTTAGATATTAAAATGCCCCTTGGAAGTGATGTAACAACAAGATATGGATTAAAATTAGATGATATGCGTGCCTTAACTAAAAGTGAATATGCAAGTAGCAATCCATATAATACAAGAAATAGTAATATGACAAGTATCCCAGCATCCCCAATTGCAACTATATCAAAAAGTAGTATTGAAGCAAGTATCAATCCAGCTGATACTAATTACTTATATTTTATTTCAAATATTAAAACAGATGAAACTTTCTTTTTTGAAAAAAGTAAAGACTTTGAAAATAAGAAAAATGAATTACAATCAGTAAACAATGGTTATTAGGAGGAGTTTATGAATTACTCAGTTAACGATATAAAAGAATTAAAAGATTATGCTCTTGAAAATAATATTCCAATTATGCAAGACTCGGGAATTGATTTTTTAACAACTTTTATTATAAAAAAACAAATTAAAAATATATTAGAAATAGGAACAGCTATTGGTTATTCAGCAATTATGATGGCACTTACATCTAGTGATGTGCACATAACAACAATTGAACGTGATGAAACAAGATACATGGAAGCTTTAAAAAACATTAAAAAATTTAATTTAGAAGACAGGATTACTTTAATATTTAATGATGCTTTAAATGTTAAATTAGATGGTGACTTTGATTTAATATTTATAGATGCTGCTAAAGGAAAAAATAAAGACTTCTTTGAACATTTTGAATCTAATTTAAGTATGAATGGTTACATTATAACAGATAACATGGATTTCCATGGTTATGTTTCGATGGATGAAGGAGAAATTCCTAGTAAAAATATTCAAGGAATAGTTAGAAAAATTAAAGATTATATTTATTTTTTAGAAAATCATATGCTTTATAAAACAACAATTTATAAAGTAGGTGACGGGGTAGCTGTTACTGAAAGGCGTGGTTAGAATGCAATTACTTGTTAGTTTAAATAATTTAGAATTAAGTAAATATTTAGAATTTACTAATTCTTTTATTATTGGTTTAAAAAATTATTCGGTTAATTATTTTGAAGTAGAATTTGAGGAAATAGATAATTTATTAAAAAAATATCCTAATATTGAATTATTTATTAGTTTAAATAAAAATATTTTTAATAAAGATTTATCTGATTTACGTGAAAAATTAATTAAATTAAGTAAATTAAATATAAAAGGAATATTATTTTATGATTTAAGTATTTTAAAAATAGTTCGGGAATTAAATTTAGATATACCTTTATGCTATCATGGAACCCATATGGTTACTAATTATAATATTTGTAATTATTATTTTAATCATTCGGTTAAATATGCTTATTTATCAAATGATATAACTTGTGATGAAATGCTTGAAATATCTAATAAAACTAAAATAGAATTAATGACAACTTTTATAGGTCATTTAATAATTTCGCATTCAAAGAGAAAATTAGTTTCTAATTATTACGAGCATATTAATAAAGATAATAAAGAGAAAATAAATATTATAAGTGAAAAAAATAAAGAAGATAAATACTATGTAATTGAGACTAATTTAGGTACTAATATACTAACTTATAATATATTAAATGGAACAAGGGCATTTTTGAGTCTTAAAGATAAATTATCATATGGAGTTTTAGATAGTAATTTAATAGATGAAGATACTTTTTTAGAAGTTCTTAAATTATATAAACTTGGTTTAGATAATAAAATAAGTAATGATGAGTTATTAGAAAGTGTAAATTATTTAATTGGCTCTTATGAAGGATTTTTCTTTAAAAAGACAATTTATAAGGTGAAGTAAGATGAAGAAAGTTGAATTATTGTCTCCAGCCGGGGATTTAGAAAGATTAAAAATTGCTTGTATATATGGAGCTGATGCTGTTTATATTGGTGGCAAGAATTATAGTTTACGGGCAAATGCTAATAATTTTAGTATTGAAGAAATTAAAGAAGCTTGTGATTTTGCTCATAAGTTAGGAAAGCGTGTTTATTTAACTTTAAATATTGTTTTTCATAATGAAGATATTGATGGAGTTTACGATTATATTAAGGAAGTAGTTGAAGCTGGAATTGATGCTTTTATTGTTAGTGATTTATTTTTAGTTAAATACATTAAAAGTAATTTTTCAGTTGAAGTTCATTTAAGTACCCAAGATAGTGTTTCCAATTTAGAAACTGTTAAATTTTTAGAAAATGAATTAGTTGATAGAGTAGTTCCAGCAAGAGAAGTAGGGCGAGATGAATTAAAAGAAATAATTGATAATACGAATATGGATATTGAAGTTTTTATTCATGGAGCTATGTGTACTTTTGTAAGTGGAAGATGTGTTTTATCTAATTATTTTACCAATCGTGATTCTAATCGAGGTGGCTGTGCCCAAATTTGTCGTTTTTGTTTTTCTATTAATGATATGGAAGAACCATTTTCGATGGCTGTTAAAGATTTAAATATGTCAAAGTATATTAAAGATATGATTGAAATTGGGATAACTAGTTTTAAAGTTGAAGGAAGAATGCGTTCTCCATTTTATTTAGCCGTTGTATTGTCTTCATACAGAAGAATAATTGATGCTGTTTATAATGATACTTTAACTGATGATTTACTAGAAAAAGAAGTAAAAATATTAAGTAAAGTATCAAATAGAGAAAATAGTAGTCATTTCTATTTCAAAGAAGCAGATTTATCAGATCAATACTATGTTGGACGTCAAGAAGTATCTAATCAAGACTATTTAGGTATTATCATTAATCGTGAAGGAAATTTATATACAATTAATCAACGAAATTATTTTAAAAAATTTGATGAAATTGAAATAATTACGCCAAATATGGATATAATAAGTTATAGAGTTGATAATTTATATAATGATAAAATGGAAAGCATCGATGTTGCTAACCAAGCTGACTCTATATTAAAGATTGAAATTCCTCTTGATTTACCACTTTATTCAATGATTCGTAAACCTTATTTATAAAAAAGTATGCATAAATTTATTTAGTTTGCATATAATTAAGTGTTGTAGTTTTTGGTTTTTTTAAGCCAAAAATTACCTTGACTTTTTAAACCATTTATAATATACTTAATAGGAGTTTATTTAGGAGGTGGCGTAAAGTGGGAAAAAAGACAGTATACTTAACTCAAGAAGGATATGAAGAATTAAAACAAGAATTAGATGATTTAATAAATATAAAAAGACCTGCTAATATTAAAGCAATTAAAGAAGCTAGAGCACTTGGAGATTTATCTGAAAATGCTGAATATGATGCTGCAAGAAATGAACAAGCTGAACTTGAAGGTCGTATTCAAAAATTAGAACAAATTCTTGAGAATGTTTCAATTATTGAAAATATCGATAATGGTAAAGTTAGTATTGGAAATACTGTTGAAATTAAATATATAGATGATGGAGAAAGTGATGAATATCAAATAGTTGGTAGTCAAGAAGCTAATCCATTTGAAAGTAAAATTTCTAATGAAAGTCCAATTGCTAAAGCATTACTTGGAAGAAAAGTAGGCGATATAGTTGATGTTGAAAGTCCAAATGGTGTATACCAAGTAGAAATAACATCAATTGCTTAAAATAGTGTAAAAGAATTTGTAAAAAAGTTAAAAAAGATATTGACAACAAGAACAACTTAATATAGAATATTAGATGTTGTTCTTGGTTATGTCTAGCTAGCTCAGTTGGTAGAGCAACTGACTCTTAATCAGTGGGTCTAGGGTTCGAATCCCTAGCTGGACACCAAAAAAAGTACTTGACTTTTAATAAGAAATGTAGTAATATGAATAAGTACTTCGACAATAATCGTTGTAAATGGGCTTGTAGCTCAGGTGGTTAGAGCGCACGCCTGATAAGCGTGAGGTCGATGGTTCAAGTCCATTCAGGCCCACCATTTATAAAGTTTTTTATGCCTCAATAGCTCAGTTGGTTAGAGCACTTGACTGTTAATCAAGGGGTCCTAGGTTCAAGTCCTAGTTGAGGCGCCATTTTTTTTGGTCAGTTGGTGAAGTGGCTTAACACACTGCCCTTTCACGGCAGCATTCACGGGTCCGAATCCCGTACTGATCACCAGATGTGAATTGAACTCTTGATTTCAGGAGTTTTTATTTTACCCATTGACAATATTTAACTATTATTCTAAAATATTAATAGAAGGGATGTAAAGATATGTATAAAGATGAATTTAATCTTACTAGTGATATGATACTTGAAAAGAATTTTAAAATTGATACCAGAGGTTATAGGTTAAAGGAAGTGGATCAATTTTTAGATCTTGTCATAGCTGACTATGAACATTTTTATGCAATTATACGTGGTCTTGAAAAAGAAAAAGAAGACAACTTAGAACAAATTATTAATTTAAAACAAGAAATAAGAAATTTAAAGACCAATGTTGAGATTGTAAAAGCAACTCCACAAATGCCTTCAAGTGGTACTAATTTAGATGTTTTAAAAAGATTATCCCGACTTGAAAAAGTTGTTTATGGTGATAAAGAATTAGATGAAGAATAAAATGCTTTGGCAAACGCTGTATTCTAAGTAATATAGAGGAAAGTCCATGCTCACAATAACTGCGATGTTATTAGTGTTCGTGTTAAAGGAAAAAATAACTTTAAGTAGTAGAGTACTAACGGCTATGAAATAACCTAAGTCATTAGATATGGTTAGAGTAATTATAAAAGTGCTATAGTGATGAAGAATCCGGAAACGGAGGAAGTGGAACATAGTAAACCCCACGAGTGAGAAACCCAAATAATGGTAGGGGAGCTTGGTAAAAGGAATTGAACTTAAACCAGGATCGTATGATAGATAAATGTTTGCCACCTTTTAAAGGTACAGAACATGGCTTATAAAGCATTTTATTTTTTTTAATTTGTTTTGAGGTGATTTAATTGAAAGAAATAGGCGAGTATTTGCGCGATGAAAGACGAAAAAATGGTGTTAGTATAGATGAAGCAAGTGAAGATTTAGATGTTAATCCGTCGCTTTTAGAAGCCCTTGAAAGTGGTAATTCAAAAGCGTTTAAAGATATATTTGAATTAAAAGATATCGTTAAATCTTATTCCAAATATTTAGGTCTTGATGTTGATAGTGTATTAGATGAATTTAATGATTATATATTTGAAAAAACTTCCAAGATTTCTCTTGATGATATAAAAAAACAAAAAACTTCCGAAGAAAAAACTAATCATATAGCATCACCATACACGAGAATTAAACATACAAGATATGATTTAGCTCCAATAGTTTTAATAGTTGCCATACTATTATTTATTTCTTTAATTGTATATGTTATTTTAAAAGTAGTTGCAACCGATACTCCGGTTGTTAATAAAGAGCTTAGTTCATTAAAAGGAGAAATTAGTTATGAATTTACCAAATAAACTCACTTTATCTCGTATAATACTTACAATTGTAATGATCTTAATTTGTTTATTCCCGTTTTATAGTATTGGAATTAATTTTCCAAAATTAAATATAGATGGATTAATAATTGATTCAACTTATTTAATCGCAGGATTTATTTTTATAATAGCATCCCTTACTGATTTCTTGGATGGTTATTTAGCAAGAAAGAATAATCAAGTAACTGATACAGGGAAACTTTTAGATGCTATAGCAGATAAAGTCTTAGTCAATTCAGCTCTTATAATTTTGGCTGTTCGTGGATTTATTCCGGCAATTGTTCCGGTTATTTATGTATTTCGTGATGAAGTTGTGAACTCACTTAAAATGGATGCTTTAAAAAAAGGAAAAGTTGTTGCGGCAATTAAATCAGGAAAAATAAAAACCGCAAGTATGATGATAGGGGTTACTTTAATGTTTTTCTATAACTTACCATTTGAACTATTTAACTTTAAAGTAGCTGACTTCTTAATTTATTTTGCTTTAATCATGTCAATTGTATCTGCTTGTGAATATTATAATCTTTGGAAAAAACTAAAATAGTGAAATAGTTAATAAATAATTAAAAAATGCATAAAATAAAATTAGAAAGTTATTGTAGTTAACACACAAAAAAGTCATAAAAATAAATAACATATTTTGAATAATAATGTCATAACAGTAGTAGTGAAATTTATATACCATATGATATCATAAAAAATCAAAATAATTTATGTAAAAAATTACCATTTATAGTT
>JAFURC010000030.1 GCA_017472015.1 Bacilli bacterium | reverse complement strand
TTTTTTAAATAAAGGGTGGTAATTTGCTATTTCAAATGTCCGTTACTATTGAGAGAATAATTTATTTAATATTTAATTTTTTAAAATAGGTCCATAAAAGCACTACTAACTTTCCAGTACTATTAGAGAGATATTAAAAAAAATTAACATTTGGGTATACAAAAAGCTATCTAAGTTTCCAGTAACTATTGAAGGGGAATATAAAAAAATTAAAGAAATTTTATCAAATAGGTACACAAATTCATATGTAACTTTCCAGTACTATTAGAGAGATATAAAATATTTAAATAAACTTTACCTTTTCACCCTCTCACTTTGATGTCTTAATGTCCTTTACTATTGAAGGCAAATTTTAAGAAATTTTTAAAAGTTTTGCTGATGACCCCCTCAAAACTACTTTGAAATCTCCTGTAATTATAGAAGAACTTAAATTATTTTAATTATTTTTACTCAAAGGGCCCTCAAAGATAGTCGAAAATTCCCATTACTATCGAGGGAACATAAACAAAATAAAAAAGTTTTAAGTTTCACCCCGACATTTTGCCTTCTAAAAGTCCGTTACTATTGAAGGGATTAATTTTATTTTAATTAAGACCCCCGCATTTGATACTTCTAATGTCCGTTACTATTAGAAGGAGTAATTAAGAATTACTTAGAAAGGAGTTGATTACATTCATTTAAATTAGTTACTTTTGGTTACAATTCTTATTTTTTATAGAGCTTATAAAATAAGCTCTTATTACAGACACATTTATATATAGATATAAGTGTGCTTGTATTTATTAAATCTACAATGAAAGGAGTGATTATTATAGAGGAAAAAAGAAAAGTAGATTTTCATAGTACACAACTGTACATTAACAAGAAAGAAGATGTAGATGCATTAAATGAAGACTTTGAATCATTAGGTTTAACTAATAAAAGTGATTATTTAAGAGGATTAATAATTCTAGGATTAGAAACTAAAAAGAATCAAGAAAGAAATGTGTCTATAAAAGAAAAAGAATCATTAATTAAAATAGATGAACTATCTAATAAAATTAATGAAGTTAAAGAGTTATTAAGTGATATTAATCTTGATGATTCAGTTTATGAATTGTTAGAAGAATTAAAGAAATCGTTTGATGAAACATTTATGACTGTAATAGGTACAGTAAATAAAGTTAATAAAAAAATTGATTTAATTACAAAACACTATGATAAAGTATTAGGTTCGATTTACAAGTTACTTTATTCAATGTGCTTGAAAGAAAGAATTAGTAAAAAGGATTTAGATAATGGTTTATTTGATGAACTACCAGATAGATTAAAAGGTGGTGATTTAAATAAGTAGATTACCTCAAACAGTTGTAGCTAAATTACATTATTATGATTTGAAAAGTACTGATAGAGATTTTTATTCATCATCAAGTGGTAATGATTATATAGGTTATGTTTCTAAAGGAATAACGGAAGCTAGAACTTATGATTATGTTTCATATATGGATGATAATGATAAATCTTCAGGTGTATTTGATAGTAATGGTTTATTATCAAAACAAGATATTAAAGCATTAAGAAAGATGTTAAGAGAAACTAAAAGTTGTATTTGGGATATGGTAATTAGTTTTGAAGAATTATTTGGTAAAGAACATTTGTTTCATTATGAACAAGCAATTGGTTTATTAAATAACATACTACCTAAATTCTTTAAGAGTGCTAATTTAAATCCTAAGAATATTATTTGGTATGCAGGACTTCATGAAAATACAGATAATAGACACATTCATATTTCATTTTTTGAAAAAGAACCAACATTTTATAATTATAGAGAAAAGGAATATAAATTCCATAGAGGTAAGATTCCAATAACTGCAGTTAAAGAATTAAAACTAAATGCTGAAAACTATTTTAATTCACCAATGGAAGAGTTAAATATTAAGCGTAAAAAGCTTGTAGAATCTTTAAAATTAGAACTAGCTGATAAATCTTTTGATGAGTTTGAAAGTAGTCTTAAATGGCTTTTAAAAGGCTTATTTGAAGAAATTCCAAGAAGCGGAAGAATTGGTTATGATTCGGAAAATATGAAACCATTTAAAGAAAGAATTGATAATGTTATTTCTTTAATTTTAGAAAAGAGTGTTTATAAAGATGACTATAAAGTTATGTTAGATACAATTAATGAACATGATGAAAAGTTAAAGAAGAAATGTAGAAAATATAATCTTGATGAAAATAAATATTTATATGGTCCTAAATTTAAACATGATCTATATCGAAGAATGGGTAATGTTTTAATTAAAGAAATAGTTAA